>NZ_DAITON010000004.1:0-49471 GCF_036834105.1 Anoxybacillus sp.
TTTGTTAGTGAAATATTTCTTCTAAATGAACAAACAAACCTGGAAAGCAAACAGATTGAACAGTTCCAACACTTACTTTAATATCCGCCTGCTCGTATAGCCTATCTTCATTTAATACATAAACGGTCACGGCTTGTTTCATCGGATTGACAATCCAATATTCTTTTACACCATATTCCATATATAAATTAAACTTCGTCACTAAATCGTACGCTTGATTCGAAGGACTGAGTATTTCAACAATTAACGTCGGAACACCGACATATTTTGTGTCTGTAAATCCGGTTTGATCACAAATAATGCTTAAATCAGGAATGACGAGCTTTCTTTCAGAACAT
This sequence comes from Anoxybacillus sp., assembly GCF_036834105.1. NCBI lineage: Bacteria > Bacillati > Bacillota > Bacilli > Caryophanales > Anoxybacillaceae > Anoxybacillus > Anoxybacillus sp. Next base: position 339 of record NZ_DAITON010000004.1, read on the forward strand.
GTTTCACTCACTAACTCAATGTCCGTAGGGGCGGCAAATACTTTACATGTCTTTCCTTTCAAATAACTCCCAAATATTGTATGAAGATTGCTTGATACGAGTTGATGCTGGATGCTCGGTGAAGGTGTCATATAAACGACGCCATCAATATATTCTAATCTTTCATCACTATGTTGACGCATAATTAGATACTGTTCATACGTGACGTGTGAAAAGCGAGGTAAAGACATATTCATCCCTCTCTTTTTTCTTCCATTATACACCCGTTTTCTTCACGCATACATCCATTTTTGCCATTTTCGATACATTCTGCCGTTCCAATAAAAGAAGTGGGACGTCATGCCACCGGAACGCAACAATTGTTTCGCTAGCTTATGAATAGCTTCTTGCTCGTGTACTTTTTCATCTGATAAATATAATCCGAGCAAACCACGATGAATGAAGCGATGAAATTCGCGATGTGGCAACTGTGCGATATAGCGATCTGCTTCTTCAATGAAATGACGCAAACGGGCAAATAGCGCCTCCTCATTCGGATAATAAAAACAAAAATTTAAATCCCCACCTTGTCGATCTTCCTCTTGATCAATGAAGTAATCAAGCAAAATGTGCAGCCCTTGTACGTACGGAAAATAGCTGTCGCGCACACGTTGGGCAAGACGCTGATCGAACGCATCATTACAGGCGTAAGCAACTAAACAAAAGATGCCGAGCGTTGAACCAGAACAAGCGGAAAATTCATACCATTCCATTTTCGGCAACGATGCTTCGTATTGAGCAAACCATTGCTTAAGTCGAGGGACTCGCTCCTCTTTTTTTACATGTTTATGTACTTGTAAATCACAATAATATGATGCGAGCTCGTGTAAAAATGGAGCGATCAACTCATAATGACGAACTCCTTCTAACGTTTCTTGGCACGTATCGACAAGAGCATGCAAATACCCCCCATCATCTTGCTCCGTCCGATAGCGATAATACGCCTCTTTTTTTGCTCCGACAGTTAATGCGTGCATCATCGAATCGTGCAATGCGCGAAAATCGTTCGGATCAAGCGACGTGCTCCGATCGCATAAATTATCTAAATAATCGCTAATCGTTTGATAAGCGACAATAAAGCGAACACATCGCTCCAATTCTTTCCCTGAAAGCAACGATAAAATAGCTCCCCCTTCACAATGGAACGTTTTTGTTGCGATGCTCGCCAACGCTTGTTTTCGCAATTCTTCATTCGGAATAGCTTTAGCCCTTTTTTTCCAAACAGATAATTCGCGATGCACGAGCGGAAATACACGACGATATACAGCGCGCATTAAACTAAAAGGATTGGTTGGCACGTTCAATCATCTCACCTCTTTGCAACTGCAAAGTTAAAAACGTATGGGCATATAAAAATACTTGTTCACGTTCAAGTTCGTTAAAAATTTCATGATATAGTTTCGGCCATTCTTTATATACTTTCTCGCTCACCGTCAACTGATCAAACCATGATTTGACTGCACGTTTATCGACAATTTTATCATCCCCCGCCTGCATGACGAGTATTGGCACGTCTCGTAAGTCGGCAATTTTTTCATGAGCGATACGAATGGCTTTCACTAACTCACGATACCAACGAACAGACACCTTTGTGACATACAATGAATCGTTTTTGTCCATTTCTCGCACTTCTTCGTTTCGAGTCGCCATTTCTACCGTTAACCCCGATGGAAATCGCTTTTTCGGATGAATAACATTTAAAATGCGCGAGGCGATCTCAAGTGCTTTCGATGGATAATGAACAAGCCCTAAACAAGGAGAAGATAAAATAACGCCGCGCACGGGAAGACGTTTTTCTTGTAATGTGCGAATGACAACAAGTCCCCCCATACTGTGACCAAGTAAAAAAATTGGCTGTTCATACACACTTGCTTCATGCACCCAGCTTGCAACTGCTTCGATATATTCGTCAAATGAATCGATATGTCCTCTTCGACTGCGCGACGTCGTTCCTTGCCCTGGTAAATCTCCCGCAACGACATGAAAACCGTGCGTGCGAAACATTTCAATAAGCCATTTATACCGACCGTGATGTTCAGCGGCACCGTGAACGATGACGATCGTTCCTTTTGCGTTTTCTCCTTCCCATTTCCACATGTACTTCCCCTCCTTTATGTTTACGAATAGACGAAAAATTTGTACACTAAATATAACAAACTGAACTGAAAGGGACGAGTGAAATGATTTATCCATATAAAGAACATACACCAAACATTGCACCTTCCGCCTTTATTGCAGATTACGTTACTATTACAGGCGATGTAACGATCGGAGAAGAAACGAGCATTTGGTTCAACACCGTCATTCGTGGGGATGTTGCACCAACGATCATCGGCAATCGTGTGAACATTCAAGACAATTCTGTCCTGCATCAAAGCCCAAACAATCCGCTCATCATTGAAGATGATGTTACCGTTGGTCATCAAGTCATTTTACATAGCGCAATCGTGCGAAAAGGTGCCCTTGTTGGTATGGGGTCGATCGTTTTGGACGGCGCCGAAATTGGTGAAGGTGCTTTTATCGGTGCAGGTAGCCTCGTTCCACAAGGAAAGAAAATACCGCCACGCACTCTTGCGTTCGGACGCCCAGCAAAAGTAATCCGGCCATTAACAGAAGAAGACGAGCACGAAATGGCGCGCATTCGCCGTGAGTACGTAGAAAAAGGACAATATTACAAGACGCTTCAAGCTAGCAAGCCACGCAGCAAATAAGCGTGGTATTTTTACATTGTTTTATTATTTACTTAACATACGTATTTTATCATAAAGTTAGGGGGAATGGCTTATGTTGCAAAAGTGGTACGATTGGGAATGTAAATTATTTTACAGCATTAATCGTTATTTCGACCGCAAATGGATGAATATATACTTTCGTTCCATTACACATGTCGGGGGAGCAACTTTTTCAATTACAGCCGTCTTGTTAGCCATTTGGCTGCTGCAAGATGAATGGCGAGATGCCGCCATAGCGAGTGCTGCTGCATTAGCTTTTAGTCATATCCCTGTCGCAGTCATGAAAAAAATGTACCCACGTAAACGACCTTATATTTCGCTTCGCCATACGCGAGTAACAAAAAATCCATTAACCGATCATTCATTTCCTTCTGGACATACAACAGCTGCGTTTTCTGTCATCGTTCCGTTTTTACTATACGCTCCAACTCTTGCTGTTTGTCTTTTACCTATTGCTGTTAGCGTTGCTGTGTCGCGCATTTACTTAGGGCTTCATTATCCTTCTGATGTGCTTGCCGGTTGTATGCTCGGTACGTTGTTTGGCGTCGCTTCATTTTCTGTTATTTTATAAGGGAGGAATCGTCATGAAAGTTGCTTTATTTACTGACACGTTTGCCCCTGAAGTGAACGGCGTCGCCCGAACATTAAAGAGATGGGTCGACTTCTTAGAATCTCGTGGAATCGACTTCCGCGTTTTCGCTCCCGAAACGCGGAAAGATTATCTTTTTACAAATTCTATTTATCATCTGAAAAGTTTTCGTTTTTTTCTCTATCCTGAATGTCGTTTAGCTATTCCAAATGTCATAGCTGTACGGGAACAATTAGAACGTTTTCAGCCTACGCTTATTCACGTTGCTACTCCTTTTAACATCGGTTTATGCGGTTTACATTATGCAAAAAAAATGAATATCCCCTTTGTCGCCTCATACCATACACATTTCGATCAATATTTACAATACTACAATCTCGATTTTTTGTCCCCTTGGCTTTGGCGCTATATGCACTGGTTTCACCGCTCTGCCAAAAAAATTTTTGTCCCTTCTGAAGAAACACTTCAACACTTGCAACAACACGGGTTTACAAACTTGCATATTTGGCCGCGCGGTGTGGATTGTACAGCATTTTATCCTCGCGAAAATAACGAATCATTTCGAAAAACATACAATATTACTGCACGACATATCGTTTTGTACGTTGGCCGATTAGCACGCGAAAAAAATGTCGATCTACTTATTCAACTTGCTAAGCAAATGTCCTCCTCTATCCATTGGCTCATCGTCGGTGACGGCCCATTAAGAGAACAACTAAAACAAAATGCTCCTAACAATGTAACGTTTACTGGCTTTTTAAGCGGAGAGCAGTTGGCAGAAGCATATGCAGCCGCCGATATACTAGCATTTCCATCCCCAACAGAAACATTTGGAAATGTTGTGTTAGAATCTTTCGCATCTGGTACTCCTGCTGTGTGCGCGAACCGTGGTGGTGTGACAACAATTGTAAAGGAACAACAAACAGGTTTATTGTGTCCCCCTGATGATTTAAATAATTGGAAAAAAGCAATCGAATATATGCTTGAAAATGAACAGGAACGAAAACAAATGGGGAAAGCCGCTCGCGAATATGCCCAGACGAAAGACTGGGAAAACATATTCAGCGAACTTCTTTCCCACTACGAGCAAGTCATTCACACGCGTCACTCTCATTACGCATGAGAGCGGATGGCAACGTGTTCTTTGAAGAAATCATACTTCTCCTCTACGTATACGGCATGCCAAATCATAAACATAAGCACGGTCCATAATTTCCGACTATAATCTGCCCTTCCTGTCGCATGCTCATCAAGCAACTGTAAAAGAACATGTTTATGGAATACGTCATCCGTTTCGCTTTGTTGAATGGTCGTTTTTGCCCAATCGTACAATTCATCTTTTAACCAATGGCGAATCGGAACAGGGAAACCGAGTTTTTTACGGTATAATACGTGATCTGGCACAAGTCCTTCCGCCACTTTTCGCAGTATATACTTTGTCGTGCCATTCTTCGTTTTCAAATGAGCGGGAATATGCTTAGCCACATCGAACACTTCTTTATCTAAAAACGGGACGCGCAATTCGAGTGAATGAGCCATCGTCATTTTGTCAGCTTTTAATAAAATGTCACCGCATAACCATGTATGCAAATCAACATATTGCATTTGTTCAACCGGATGATACAAAGACGTTTCATCATACAAATGTTTCGTGATGTTTGTATATGCCAGATGACTCTTGTATTCTTTCAATATAAGAGCTTTTTCTTTCTCCTCAAACATTTTCGCATTGCCGATATATCGGTCACGTAACGGCGTCGTACCACGCTCGATAAAACTTTTCCCTTTCATCCCTTCCGGAAGAAGACGGGCGAATGCGCGCAGCATATGCTTCACCGGCTTCGGAAGATAAGTAAAGAAACGTAACGAATGTGGTTCACGGTAAATATTGTATCCCCCAAACAGTTCATCTGCCCCTTCACCTGATAATACGACGGTAACACGCTTTCTCGCTTCACGAGCAACAAAATAAAGAGGCACAGCTGCTGGGTCAGCGAGAGGATCATCCATGTGCCACATAATGTGCGGCAAATGTTGTACATATTCTTCTGGGGAAACTATATAGCTATAATGTCGAACATTTAGCTTTTCAGCTGTTTCCTTTGCTACGTCAATCTCACTAAATCCTTCATGAGCAAACCCGACGGAAAACGTCTCAAGATGAGGATGAAATTGTTTCGCCATGGCGACAACGAGCGAAGAATCGATTCCCCCAGATAAGAAAGAGCCGACTGGTACATCGCTGCGCATATGCACTTCAACAGACTTCATAAGGGCGTTTCGAATATCTACAATCCACTTTTCTTCCGATTGATTTGTCGGCGTGAACGATGGAGTAAAATAGCGAACAAATATCGGTTGTTCGCCGATTTTTTTTACCATGTAATGGCCTGGCTTTAGCTTACAGACGCCTGTCGTCATCGTCAACGGCTCTGGAACATATTGAAACGTTAAATAATGGTGAAGTGCTTCTTTGTTGATATCCCCGTCTATTGCTAACAAAAGGCTTTTCTTTTCCGAAGCAACGAGGAAACGATCACCTTGGGCAGCATAAAAAAACGGCTTAATCCCGAACGGATCGCGCGCAGCAAATACCGTTTTTTCTTCTTTATCCCAAATAACAAAAGCAAACATGCCGCGCAATTGTTGCACACATGCCTCTTTTTTTTCAGCGTATAACGCTAATATCACTTCTGTATCTGAGTGCGTCGCAAACGTATATTTCTGCTCGAGCTGTGCACGCAGTTCAATGTAGTTGTAAATTTCTCCATTGAAAATGATCCAGTATCGGTCGTTTTCGTATGAGAGCGGCTGATGGCCTGCTTCTAAATCAATAATGCTTAAACGTCGAAATGCGAAATGTACATGCTCATCAAAAAAATATCCTTCATCGTCCGGTCCGCGATGAGTAATGATATCATTCATTTGTTGGAACGTCTTTTTCCATTCATCACATACTTGCCTTGGTTGATCATATATGCAACCAACGAATCCACACATTGTCCCACCCCGCTGTTTTAACAAAGAAAGAGAGTTACATGATGTAACCCTCTTCTCTTGCTTACTTCGCTAACTGTAACGCTTGTTGTTTTAATGCTTCCGCTTTATCTGTACGCTCCCAAGGAAGATCAATGTCCGTGCGACCGAAGTGACCATAAGCTGCTGTTTGCTTATAAATCGGGCGACGGAGGTCGAGCATTTTAATAATGCCTGCTGGGCGAAGATCAAAGTTATTGCGAACAACTTCGATTAAAATATCTTCAGATACTTTACCTGTTCCGAACGTATCAATCGAAATAGATACTGGCTTCGCAACACCGATCGCGTACGCTAGCTGCACTTCACATTTATCCGCAAGACCTGCCGCAACGATGTTTTTCGCTACATAGCGAGCGGCATATGCTGCCGAACGATCCACTTTTGTTGGATCCTTTCCTGAGAACGCTCCACCACCGTGACGAGCATAACCGCCGTACGTGTCAACGATAATTTTACGTCCTGTCAAGCCTGCATCGCCTTGCGGACCACCGATTACGAAGCGACCTGTTGGGTTGATGAAATATTTTGTGTTTTCGTCGATCAATTCTGCTGGAACGACAGGCTTAATGACGTGTTCTTTAATGTTGCGCACAATTTGATCTTGTGTAATTTCTGGATGATGTTGTGTAGAAACAACGATCGTATCGATGCGCACAGGCTTACCGTTTTCATCGTACTCGACCGTTACTTGCGTCTTTCCGTCCGGACGTAAGTAAGGTAAAATGTCTTCTTTACGCACTTCTGATAAACGGCGCGCAAGTTTATGGGCGAGCGAAATTGGAAGCGGCATAAGCTCTTTCGTTTCGTTGCACGCGAAGCCAAACATTAATCCTTGGTCCCCTGCACCGATCGCTTCAATTTCTTCGTCTGTCATTTGTCCTTCACGCGCTTCTAACGCTTTGTCAACACCCATCGCAATGTCTGGTGATTGCTCATCAATTGACGTTAATACGGCGCACGTATCTGCATCAAAACCGTATTTCGCACGCGTATAGCCAATTTCACGAATCGTTTCGCGAACAATTTTCGGAATATCTACATATGTAGATGTCGTAATTTCTCCGCTCACTAAAACAAGTCCTGTCGTTACGCTCGTCTCGCATGCAACACGCGCATTTGGATCATTTGCTAAAATCGCATCTAAAATCGCATCGGAAATTTGGTCGCAAATTTTATCCGGATGCCCTTCCGTTACAGATTCAGATGTAAACAGACGACGTTTAGGCATTTAAACATTCCTCCTCAGTATAGTGGCAAATGATACGGTACTCATCCCTCTTATTATGGTCTATCGTGAAAAAAACCTTTCCCTCAGAGGAAAGGTTTTTGCATTTGTCTGCGCCTTTCACTCTTATCGTTCAAGGGCGTTCCCTTGCCACAGGTTAGCACCTTTTCACGCATGTGACGGTTGCTGGGTTTCATCGGGCCTGTCCCCCTCCACCAACTCGGGATAAGAGTATCCGTTCATTTCAGCATCATATCACATCTATACGAAGCGAGTCAACGTTTTTTATGCCACAATGATCTTGAAAATAAATTCAAGAAAAATACATGAATTAGTATGGATTATTTATTAAAATGTGTTATACTTTTTACATGAAGAATAAATCAAACAAAGGTAGGTTTTGTCCAATGAATTCCATTGAATTGACAAACAAATCATCAACACTCTTACAAAGGGATGGGGTTTTTCATAACTTATCTGTACCACGATTAGTAGAAAAAGTGTTAACTCGTCAAGAAGGCATTCTCACTTCATCCGGTGCTGTTTGCGCAACGACCGGAAAATATACAGGCCGTTCCCCAAAAGATAAATATATCGTTGAAGAACCATCTGTTAAACATAAAATTGACTGGGGAACAGTTAATCAGCCAATTTCTGAAGAAGTGTTTGATCGTCTTTACAATAAAGTCGTTGATTATTTAATGACAAAAGAAGAAGTGTTCGTATTTAACGGTTTTGCGGGTGCCGATCCAGCTTATCGTTTACCTATTCAAGTAGTGAATGAGTTTGCTTGGCATAATTTATTTGCTCATCAATTATTCATTCGTCCAACAGCAGAGGAACTAAAAACGCACGAGCCGCAATTTACAGTCATTTCTGCTCCAACGTTTAAAGCTGATCCAGCTGTAGACGGCACACGTTCAGAAACGTTTATTATCATCTCATTTGAACGTCGCACAGTGCTCATTGGTGGAACGGAATATGCTGGCGAAATGAAAAAATCCATTTTCTCTGTAATGAACTTTTTATTACCGGAACAAGGAATTTTCCCGATGCACTGCTCAGCAAACGTAGGGCAAGAAGGAGATGTCGCACTCTTTTTCGGCTTATCCGGCACAGGAAAAACGACTCTTTCTGCCGATCCGAGCCGTCGCTTAATCGGCGATGATGAGCACGGGTGGTCGAACAACGGCGTCTTTAATATCGAAGGCGGTTGCTATGCAAAATGCATCAATTTATCGCGCGAAAAAGAGCCACAAATTTTCGATGCCATTCGCTTCGGCTCTGTATTAGAGAACGTCATCGTCGATCCAGACACGCGCATACCAAACTACGATGATGCGACGCTTACTGAAAATACGCGCGCTGCGTATCCGCTCGAAGCGATGGACAATATTGTTCAACCGAGCGTCGCAGGTCATCCACATACAATCGTCTTTTTAACAGCAGATGCGTTCGGTGTATTGCCACCAATTAGCAAACTAACGAAAGAACAAGCGATGTACCATTTTTTAAGCGGCTACACGAGCAAACTCGCTGGCACAGAACGCGGAGTAACATCGCCTGAAGCAACGTTTTCTACATGCTTTGGCTCACCGTTTTTACCGCTTCCTGCAACGCGTTACGCGGAAATGCTCGGGCAAAAAATCGATGCCCATGGCGTTCAAGTATTTTTAGTAAACACAGGTTGGACCGGTGGTGGATACGGGGTTGGCGAGCGAATGAAGCTATCTTATACGCGCGCCATGGTGAAAGCAGCGTTAGAAGGAGAATTAAACAACGTCGAAACCGTTCAAGACCCAATTTTCGGCTTGCATATTCCTCTCCATGTCCCAGGTGTCCCTGATGAAGTGTTGCAGCCAAAAAGCACATGGGAAGACAAGGAAGCATACGAACAAAAAGCTAAACAACTTGCGGCTAAATTCCGCGAAAACTTTAAAAAATTTACGAATGTTGATCCGCGTATTGAACAACTCGGTGGACCAATTGCATAACAAAAAAAGCTGCCTATTTTTATCGGCAGCTTTTTCATTTTTGTCATCTCGCATAAACGACAAAGATAAAAGCGGGATTTGTGACAAAAAAAGAAACGTTGTATCACAACCAAACGAAAAAGAAAAATGAAATGGCTTTCAATGACATATATCCTCTATAATAAGACACAAGGGGGGATTTGTGGTGCATATGGCAGATGCGCTTATTTCACCTGCGGTAGGAATAGCGATGTGGGGGGCTACCGCGGGAATAGCAAGCTATTCATTAAAAAAGTTAAACATCGAAGCGGATGAGAAAAAGCTACCTCTTATGGGGGTGCTCGGAGCATTTGTATTTGCGGCACAAATGATTAACTTTGCCATCCCGGGTACAGGGTCAAGTGGACATTTAGGCGGCGGATTGCTGCTTGCAGCGTTGCTCGGTCCGTATGCAGCGTTTTTAACTTTGGCAGTCATTTTGTTTATTCAAGCACTCTTTTTTGCAGATGGTGGACTGTTAGCGTTCGGATGCAATGTGTTCAATCTTGGGTTTTACACATGCTTCATTGCGTATCCGTTATACAAACGACTTGTTCGTCAAATGAACGTATGGTTTTCGTCCATTATCGCTGCGGTCATCGGATTGCAACTCGGTTCATTTAGCGTCGTTGTGCAAACGTTGCTGTCCGGGAAAGTCGAATTGCCTTTTACCACTTTCACATTATTTATGCAACCGATTCATTTGGCGATCGGCGTCGTTGAAGGCATAGCTACTGCTGCTGTCATCACTTTCATGATGAAAGCAAAGCCGGAGCTTTCGACAACGACATATATTCCGGTCAATCGAATGATTGCAACTATTGGTTTGCTTGCTTTAATAGTCGGCGGAATTTTTTCATCTATAGCTTCGTCCAAACCTGATGGATTAGCATGGTCTATTTTTCACACGGCTGGCACAGACGAGCTACATGCAACAACAGCCATTCATGGCGCATTGGAATCGATTCAACAATTATTTGCATTGTTGCCCGATTACAATTTGAAAAGCGCAGACGCATCGATCGGATGGCTAAACATTGGGACAAGCATTTCTGGCATCATCGGTGCATGTATCGTTGCATTCGTGCTCATCATACCGTACATGATGAAAAAATGGAGAAAGCAAACGCGATGAACATGATAACAAGTGTTGAAACGCGACGACATATGATGCATCCGCTAAGCATGCTTATTGCGACATTTACGTATATCGTCATCGTCGCCTCGTTCCACTCGTACGCGTTTGTAGAACTCATTCCGTTATCGCTCTACCCGACCGTCATAATCATTGTTTATCGCCTTTCTATCCGCCGTATAAAAAACATGTTGCTCGTCTCGTTACCTTTCATCATAGCGGTTGGCATGTCTCAATTACTTTTTATAGACGAGCATATTTCCATATTTCATTGGCATATTCAAGCAGGATGGCTGGCGTTTGCTACACTTCTCCTGAAAAATGTACTTGCAGTACTGGCAACAGCACTATTATTTTTCATGATCCCGATCGAGCAACTCGCAGGAGCACTTCTTTCGTTACGCATTCCTCGTTTGCTCGTTATACAATTACTTTTAACATATCGCTACATTTTTTTATTTTTAGAAGAAGCAAAAACACTTCATCAAGCGTATATGTTGCGCGCACCCCAACATCGTGCGATCAAGTTATCCGTTTGGGGATCGCTTGTTGGACACTTGCTGTTGCGAACATTTGAACGTGCTGAGCGCGTATATGAGGCGATGACATTGCGCGGCTTTTCGATTCAACGCCTCCATATCAAAATAGAACGGTGGACAATGAAAGACATCGTATATACATGTATATTGGTTGGATTGTTCATCGTTTATCGGTTGGTGATCATATGATAATAAACGTATCGGATATTTGTTACATATACCCAGATGGTCATGAAGCCATTCGTAATGTTTCCTTTTCTGTTCAGCCCGGGGAATGCATTGGTGTGATCGGAGCAAACGGGGCAGGAAAATCAACGCTATTAAAGTTGCTTGTTGGACTGTATATGCCACAAGCAGGGGAGATCATCATCAACAATATGCGCCTATCTAAGCAGACGCTGCGCGATATTCGCCGCACGATCGGCTTTACGTTTCAACAAGCGGACGACCAACTATTTATGCCGACCGTTTACGATGATGTCGCCTTTGCGCTTCGCAATGAAGGTATGGATGAGGAAGAAGTGAAGCAACGAGTCATACATGCTTTAACAAGCGTCGGAGCGATACACGTGAAAGACCGACCGCCATATCGTTTGTCAGAAGGGGAAAAACGTCTCGTCACTTTCGCTACTATCCTTGCGATGAAACCGAACATATTGCTCATGGACGAGCCAACAGCTGCGTTAGATCCGAAAGCACGACGAGCGCTTATTCAACTCGTTCGATCATTACCTCACACAAAAATCGTTACAACACATGATCTTGACTTTGTGCTTGAATGTTGTGAACGAACAATTGTACTCGCTGATGGAACGATCGTATATGACGGTCAAACAGAAGCAATATTAACGAACGAACCGTTTTTACACGAATATCATTTGGAACTCCCCCTCATGTTCCAACGAAAAAAATAAGACGTGGCGTATTTTGCCACGTCCCTCAACATATAAGAAAAGCGCCGATACACGACGCTCTATTTTTGCTTAGCCATTTTTTTTATAGTGATATGTTCTTCTTCTCCTTTATATGAAATGTCATCTATATTTAATCCGTTTCCAAGCGTTCCGTACACATGCCCCTCACGTGGTTCGATCAGCTCCGTTTGTTCATGATAAAGCCGCGGTGTCTTCCATAGCGCAATTAACGCTTTCGTCATCGGCATTTCATGATAACGATCCGGCCATAGTTGTTTAATATATTGCTTCACTAACGGATAATATTTTGAACTCATCGCTGGAAATAAGTGATGTTCTGTATGGTGGGAAAAGTTAAAATGTAACACATCTACCCACTTCGGAACGATAACTGTTAAACTGTTCGCTAACGGATCGTTGACCGGAACGAGCGGATTTAAACGATGGTTCGTTGAAATGTATCCCATAACAATCGCATTGCCAATTAGCAAAGGAAGAACAAACGCGAATATCCATTTCTCAATGCCAATCGCAAAAAGCAAACCAATCCATACCGACCATGGCAATACAAACTGCCAAAATACAGCACGACGACTTCCGCGCTCAAACTCCTTCCAAAAATGAAGAAGCATATGAAGCGAATGAACGGTAAACATCCCTGCTAATGACAAAAACGAGAAAAACGCACGAATCGGAAACGGGATGCGATAAACCCAACGAAGAAAACGACTTTGAGCTAAACGTTTGATCGTCGGCCACGCATCAGGATCGAGCTCCTCATGCTGTGTATGCACATGGTGTGTGGCGTTATGCCACTTTCTCCACAGCTTCGGTCCTGTACAAAGCGGCAAAAAGGCAATCCCTCCTAACAAATCACGAAGCCATGCCCGTTTGACAACTGTCCCGTGCAAAATTTCATGCCCTAGAAAACCTAAACCCGCAAAACAAAAACCGATAACGATAGAAAGCAATCCGTTCCACGCCCAATGAAGATCAAGTAGAGAAATTGTCATAATGCTACTGACTAAAACGAACATGTAAGCAAGCCCACCAAACAATCGAGACGGAACAGGACGAAACGCTTCTTCGGGCAAATACGGAGCGATACGAGCTGCATACCACCCGAATGAATGAAATTGTTTCATGTAATAAAAAACTCCCCTCATACGTAAAAACTTCACTTAAAAGAAACGAATATTCATACATTTCTCTTTTAAGCTTATTGCCATCGTATCATTTACATTCTCGTCCTGTCAACAAAATTTATTACCTGATCATATGATTTATTTTTACTATTTGATATCAACTTGTACGATGTAGTTGTACATTCGTAATAAATATGTTTCAATGAAGGTAAAAGCGCACAGTATGGGGTGAAATACATGGGCATGCCATTAGAGGTACAAACGATGATTGTCACAAACGGAAAGGAAAAACGGATCGAGCATAACTTATTTATTTTAGAGAAGGAAGGATATCGCTTATATCCAATGGATATTCCGTTAGAAGTAAGGCGAACAAAGCATGGAGAAGCGACAGGACAAGCTGTCGTCAAAAAACTCGTTCTTGAAAACGGGACAACGATCGTTACATATGAATTAATCGCCTTGCATTCCATTAACTAAACCGTCGGGCTATGTATATGCTCGACGGTTTTCTTTTTAGGGCATTCACACATTTTCGTTAGGCGCATACGATAAAGCAAACGAAAGGAAAGAGGGGAAACGCATGCGAAAATGGGGATTTTTGTTCATTATTTTCATGTTCTTACTTACAGCTTGCTCATCAAATGATGTAAAAACGTTGCGCGTTGCAGAGGTAACCCGTTCCATTTTTTATGCACCACAATATGTTGCTATTGAAAAAGGTTTTTTTGCTGAAGAAGGGATTCATATTGAGCTAAATACAACGTGGGGCGGCGATAAAACGATGACGACCCTTTTATCGAACGGAGCGGATATTGCGCTCGTCGGTTCGGAAACGTCCATTTACGTATATAGCCAAGGTGCTGTTGATCCGGTCATCAACTTTGCCCAGTTGACACAAACAGACGGAACATTTTTAGTTTCACGCGAACCGATTGCTAACTTCACATGGGACCAATTGAAAGGAAGTACATTTTTAGGACAGAGAAAAGGCGGCATGCCGCAAATGGTCGGAGAGTATGTGCTTAAGCAACACGGAATTGATTCACATAAAGACTTAAACCTTATTCAAAATATTGAATTTGCCAATATTGCTAATGCGTTTGCAAGCGGAACAGGTGATTTCGTCCAACTATTTGAACCGACTGCTAGCGTGTTTGAACAAGAAGGAAAAGGATATATTGTCGCTTCATTCGGGACGGAATCTGGTCATCTCCCATACACGACATTTATGGCAAAACAAAGCTTCATTGAAAAAAACAAAGATGTGATTGATAAATTCACACGAGCTCTTTACAAAGCACAACAATGGGTGCAAACACATAACGCCAAAGAAATCGCAACGGTCATTCAGCCGTACTTTGAAAATACGGATGTCGCGCTCATTGAAAAAGTCGTCGATCGCTATAAAAAACAAGGCTCATACGCTACAGATCCGATTTTAGATGAGGAAGAATGGAACCATCTGCAAAACATCATGAAAGATGCAAATGAATTACCGTCGTACGTGGATCACTCTATCTTAGTCGATACATCGTTTGCTGAAAACGCGAAAAAGTAGGTGAACATCATGCCTATTTTAACAATTGATCAAGTAATGCACGCCTACGTAACGAACGATTCAGCCATATTAGCACTCGATCGTATTTCACTTACTGTTGAGAAAGGAGAATTTCTCTCCTTTCTCGGCCCAAGCGGCTGTGGAAAGACGACTCTCCTTTCCATCATTGCCGGATTGATTGAACCAACAAAAGGACGAGTGCTTATTGAAGGGAAAGAAATACAAACGATGCGTCAAACGATCGGATATATGCTACAACATGATTATTTGTTCCCATGGAAAACAATCGAGCAAAACGTCACACTCGGATTAAAACTCACAGGCAAATATAGTGAGAAAACAAAAAAACAAACACTCGCTCTTTTACACCAAATCGGGCTGCGTGATGTGGACGACCGTTACCCGAATGAATTGTCCGGAGGGATGCGCCAGCGCGCTGCACTCGTGCGCACACTCGCAACTGATCCAAAAATTTTATTGTTAGATGAACCGTTTTCGGCGCTTGATTACCAAACAAAACTGAAGCTTGAAGACCTCGTATGGGAGACGTTAAAACAATATCGCAAAACCGCCCTTCTCGTCACGCACGATATTGGCGAAGCTATTGCGATGAGCGATCGCATCGTTTTATTTACCGCAAGGCCGGGAAAAATTCAAAAAATCGTTACCGTTCCAGATTCATTAAAAGCATGCACGCCGTTTCAAGCTCGTCAACATCCAGATTTTTCACCGCTCTTTCAAATGATTTGGAAGGAGTTAGAGAACATTGAACAAACATGAATGGCTACAACGCATATATGATCAACATCTATCACATGAAAAACGAGAAAAACGAATCGTCCGTCTTTTTCAAATCATGATTATGGTTTTATTTTTTAGCTTATGGGAAATAGCGAGCCGCTTCCGCTGGATCGACCCTCTATTGTTCAGCTCGCCATCCTCAGTTTGGCATTTGTTAATTACCAAACTACGCGATCATACGTTGCTTGCGCATACAACAGTAACATTGACAGAAACTGTACTCGGCTTTATCGTTGGTACAATTATCGGTGTTTGTTTCGCTACGATGCTTTGGTGGTTTCCACGTGTATCAAAAATCGTTGATCCGTATTTAGTCATTTTAAACGCGATGCCAAAAGTGGCGCTTGGGCCAATTTTAATTGTCGCACTCGGACCGAATATGACATCCATTGTAGCTATGGGGGCGATCATTTCGATCATCATTACAACCATTGTCGTCTATACATCGTTTAAAGAAGTCGATGCAAATTATATAAAAGTGCTCCAAACATTCGGCGCAACGAAGCGACAATGGTTCATAGAAGCTATTTTACCCGCTTCATTTCCTACAATCATTTCAACGTTAAAAGTAAACGTCGGTTTATCTTGGGTCGGTGTCATTGTCGGTGAATTCCTCGTCTCTAAACAAGGACTCGGTTATATGATTATTTACGGGTTCCAAGTGTTTAACTTCACACTCGTTTTATTAAGTTTACTTATGATTGCTTTACTTTCGAGCATCATGTACCAACTTGTCAGCTGGCTCGAGAAAAAGTTAGTCAAACGCTCGTAACCTCTCGCTACACGTTAAAACGGCGAGGGGATTTTTTAAATCAAACCTCGCCGTTTTAACTCCTGCTTCGTACATGCCCATACTTTATCCTTCATAATAAAGCTAAATCGTTCATCCGCCACGATGTCATCTGGCATATGCTTCATTTGCACAGGACCGTTCGTCTCAAAATACGATTGCCTTTGCTCAATCGTATGAACATGGGCAAAGTAAATATTTTTTACGATCGTTTCATTCGGGCGGTTTACTTCGTACTGTCCAACGTACGTCACTTTTTGAACGATGCCGCCAGTTTCTTCCCTTACTTCACGAATAGCTGCCGCTTCCGCCGTCTCTCCCTCTTCTACTTTGCCACCCGGAAACTCTAATCCACGTACTGCGTGATTTGTCAATAACCAATGGTTACCGTAACGACAAATGACAAAAACATGTTTTGGACGTCGTGAAAAAGGATGGTCAGAAAATGACAGTCGAACATCATATCCGTAATAATCTTGAAATATAATCATCGCCGTCTACCCTCAACTGCATGTTTTCTTCATTGTACCATACAGAACAATTGGCGACAGCTTTCAATGTTCAATGATCCCCATTGTTTCAATTTGTTGTTTTGCTTCTTCATCCCCAAGCTCATAAATAAGTCCATACACTTTTTTCATTGCGTGATCGTAACCGTCATTCGGGCGGTCATAATGATATTGTACATATGGCACATGCGCACGCCAAAATGATTGCCAATCCGATGAATACATCTCATCAAAATATTCACGCAACTGAATAATTTGTTCGTCCGTCGCTTCAATGCGAAAATCCCACGGCGAAGCCGTTTTTACTTGCGAAATTTCGCCGCGCGCCACCGAAATATAGTACGTCTTTTTCATCGCCCCACCTCTTTTCCGTTCGTTTACGGTTAGTGTGAGTCGGTATTCTTTTTTTATACAAAAAAAGGCGGTAAATCCGCCTTATCCGAGAAAAGATTTTAACATCCAAACATGTTTTTCTAAGCTTTGATGAATGCCTAAAAGCATATCCCCTGTCGTTTCATCATCAATTTCTCCGGCATAATTCATACCTTCTTTTAGCTCTCGGATCATCGTTTCAAAATCACGAACAATTTCTTCTACCATTTCTTCTGCCGTTTCATTTCCTTTTGCTTCATGTACAGAAGCTGCCGCTAAATAATCTTTCATCGTCGCTAACGGTTTTCCACCTAGCGCTAACAACCGCTCTGCTAGCTCATCAATATGTAGCGCTGCTTCGTTGTACAGTTCCTCAAATTTCGTATGCAGCGTAAAAAACTGCGGTCCTTTCACATACCAGTGGTAGTTGTGCAATTTTACGTATAACACATTCCAGTTCGCAATTTGTTTGTTGACAATGTCAATTAATTTTTCTTTCATCCTCGTTCCCTCCTCAATCATAACTTTTCCCCTCCTTCATTATAGCAAACAAAAAATTTTTTGGAAAATAATATGTTTTCGCATTCAGATAACATGTGGACATCTTAAGCGTTGTAACAGTTTCGAAAGCATAGTTGATAAATGGCCAACTGAAAAAATAAAGGTTCAGACGTATAGGGCCTGAACCTTTATTTTTTAACCGAACACCTTTTTCAATTCTTCCTTTGGCTGTGATAGCCAATAGCGCATCAATCGCTTCGCTCCTTCTAAATCATGCAACTTTGCTTGACCGCACTCTTTTTCTGTTGCGGCTGGTACTTCTGTCACAGTTAACGCCTCATTCATCGTCGCTTCTAATAAATCAATAATGTCTTCGACTGTTGGCGTACCGCTAACTACTAAATAGTAGCCCGTTTGACATCCCATTGGGGAAATGTCGATAATATCAAAATGGTCATACTTCTCGGCATGCTTGCGAATATGTACCGCAAGCAAATGCTCAAGCGTATGAATAGCCGCTGGCTGCATCGCCTCTTTATTCGGCTGACAAAAACGAATATCAAATTTATTCACAACACCGTCGCTCCCGACTCGATGAACACCGCAATGGCGAACGTACGGCGCCTTAACCGCACAATGATCCAGTTCAAAGCTTTCTACTGAAGGCATACTTCTCACCTCTTTTTCAATTGTTACGTTTTTATCATACACAAAAGTCCGACTTTTTTCATCTTTTTTTATTGGAATTACTTCAAACAACTATGTTACAATAAGCAAAAATAGGGGTAGGTGTATCGTATGAAATACATATTCATTTTGCTCATTCGTTTTTATCAACGTTTCATTTCCCCTCTGAAACCGCCAACATGCCGCTTCTACCCGACTTGTTCACACTACGGATTAGAAGCGATTCGCCGCTTCGGTGCCTTAAAAGGTGGCTATTTAACGATCAAACGCCTTTTAAAATGTCACCCGTTTCATCCCGGAGGATTTGATCCTGTCCCAGAGAAAGAACAAAAATAGTTGTTCTTTCTCTTTTTTTTCGCTATGATAAACAATGTAAATCGTAATAATTACGCTTTGTGAAAGGGGAACAATAAATGAAAGTGCCTGTTACGGTATTGAGTGGATATTTAGGTTCAGGAAAAACAACGTTGCTTAACCATATTTTAAACAATCGCGAAGGGTTAAAAATTGCTGTTATTGTGAATGACATGAGTGAAGTAAATATTGATGCGGAGTTAATTAAACAAGGTGGGTTTTCACGTACAGAAGAAAAGCTTGTGCAAATTCAAAACGGCTGTATTTGTTGTACATTGCGGGAAGATTTAATGAAAGAAGTCGAGAAACTTGTCAAAGCAGGAAACATTGATTATATTGTTATCGAATCGTCCGGTATTAGTGAGCCCATTCCTGTCGCCCAAACGTTCACATATATGGATGAAGAGTTTGGAATCGATTTAACGTCAACATGTCGGTTAGATACGATGGTTACCGTCGTGGACGCAAATCGCTTCTGGCATGATTTTGCTTCTGGTGAAACGTTGTTAGATCGCAAGCAGGCGGTGGATGAAACTGATACACGTGAAGTTGTAGATTTATTAATTGACCAAATTGAGTTTGCAAACGTCATTATTTTAAATAAAGTCGACTGCATTTCTAAAGAAGATGCGGACGAATTGGAAGCCCTTTTGCGCAAATTGAATCCGGAAGCAAACATCATTCGTGCCACATACGGAAAAGTAGCGCTTCATCACATTTTAAACACACGTTTATTTGACTTTGAAAAAGCAAGCCAATCTGCTGGATGGATGAAAGAGCTAAATGAAGAACATACACCGGAAACAGAACAATACGGCATTTCCTCTTTCGTCTATCGTCGCCGTCGTCCATTCCATCCTGAGCGGCTTATGCATTGGCTTGAAAACTGGCCTGTTGAAATCGTTCGAGCGAAAGGTTTTTTCTGGCTTGCCTCGCGTAACAATATGTGTGGCCTTCTTTCACAAGCTGGTCCGTCCATTATGTTGCAAGGAGCAGGTGAATGGATTGCTACGTACCCTCCGCATGAGCGCGAGCAAATATTGCAAGAAGAACGTGAATTGCGTGCTAAATGGGACGAGACGTATGGAGATCGCATGACAGAGCTCGTGTTTATCGGTGTCGATATGGATGAAAAGGTCATTTCTTCTTCACTCGATACATGCTTGTTAACAGACGAAGAAATGGAAGAAGATTGGTCTACTTTTGTCGATCCACTTCCACCATTTACGACTATTTCATAGTTTTCAAATCGTAACGATTACGATATAATAAAACAGGAACAAGAAAGATGTTATCTGGCAACAGAAAACATCTTTCTTTTTTGGAAGGAGGAGAATAATGAAGTTAAAAAACATTTTATCTATCGCACTTGCGAGTACATTAACATTGTTTGGTTGCTCAAAACAAGAACAGACGAACGAATCGAAAAGTGAGGAAAAAAATGATCAGCTTATCGTTTATACAACGGTATATCCGCTTCAACATTTTGCACAACAAATTGGTGGCGAGCACGTTCAAGTCGAAAGCGTATACCCTCCTGGTGTAGATGCACACACATATGAACCGACAGCAAAAACGATGCAACAAATTGCTGATGCGGACGCTTTTATCTACATCGGGCAAGGGATGGAGGGATTTGTCGATCGCATCATTCAGACGCTACAAAATGAGAAAGTGGAGTTTGTCGAAGCGACGAAAGGGATGGAACTACTCCCATCAAATCATGCTCATGAAGATGAACATGCTCATGAAGATGAACATGCTCATGAAGATGAACACCATCATGACGATGTAGATCCGCACGTCTGGCTCGATCCGATCTACTCCATTCAAATGGCTGAGACAATTAAACGAACACTCATCCAACTGAAGCCTGAAGCAAAAGAAGATTTTGAGCAAAACTTTACTTCGCTAAAACAACAGCTTGAACAGCTCGATAGTGAGTTCCAGCAATTAATGAAGGAAGCGAAAAGAAATGATATTCTTGTTGCTCATGCGGCATACGGCTATTGGGAAAAACGATATGGCATCAAGCAAATAAGCGTAACAGGATTGTCACCAACAAATGAACCATCGCAAAAGCAGCTCGCTTCGATCATTCAAACAGCAAAAGACAACAACATACGTTACATTTTCTTTGAACAAAATGTCACTTCCAAAATTGCTGAAGTTGTCAAAAATGAAATTGGAGCAGACGTGCTCATTCTTCACAACCTAGAAGCACGTACAAACGATGATATAAAACATAATAAAGATTACTTTTCAATTATGAATGACAACATATCAGCATTAAAAAAAGCATTGCAATAAGCGACTATGACGGTCGCTTTATTTTTTTGTATATTTTTTCCCCTTTCACATCAAACTATGAAACGACATTGTATGGAAAGGGATGAACATTTCGGTATGGATCATGTATTAACAGCAAGAACGTTGTTTGGAACTACAATGGCGTTTCATATTATTTTCGCAACGCTCGGCGTCGGCATTCCACTTATGATTTTACTTGCGGAACTCATGTATCAAAAAACGAAAGATAACGACTATGCTCTTATGGCTAATCGCTGGACAAAAGCGCTCGCCATTTTGCTTGGTGTCGCTATTCCATCCGGTACGATTGCAGGAGTGCAGCTCTCCCTTCTATGGCCAGGTTTTATGGAAGTAATAGGAAAAGTGATGGCACTTCCTTTCCAAATTGAAATTTATGCCTTTTTCATAGAAGCGTTGTTTTTATCCATTTATGTATATGCAGCTAATCGCATTTCCCCGACAATGCGCATCGTAAGCTTGACGTTTGTTGCGATCGGAGCGGCTGCTTCTGCTATTTTAATTACGAATGTGCACGCCTTTGAAGGTACACCGACAGGCTTTCGCATCGAAAACGGACAAATTGTCGATGTCGATCCATGGAAAGCATTTTTTAATCCAAGCTTCGTCGTCACCGCCACACACGTCGTTTTATCTGCTTATATGACAGGCGCGTTTACGATCGCCTCAATCGCAGCATATAACATGTTGAAAAATAAACAACACGAACGCCTTCAACGTTTTCATAAAAAGGCGCTCATGCTCGGATTAACAGTCGGGGGGATTTTTTCATTGCTTACAGCGATTAACGGGCATGAATCGGCTCAGCTTCTCCATGAATATCAACCAGAGAAACTAGCAGCTGCTGAAGGATTATTTGAAACACAGTCGCACGCTCCGCTCGTCATTGGTGGCTTTACAGATCGCGAAACACAAACAGTCAAATGGGGGATTGAAATTCCTTGGCTACTTAGCTTTTTAGCTGGCAATCGGTTTGATACTGTCGTTGTCGGATTAAATGATTTTCCTGAAGAATGGTGGCCACCCTTGTTCGTCCATACTCTCTTTAACGCCATGGTCGGCATCGGCATGTTTCTTCTCCTTCTTTCGATCGTCGGATTTGTTTGGCATCGGATGAGAATAGAAAAAGGATTTCCAAATTGGTTTATGTGGACGGTTGTGACCGCTGGCCCGCTTGCCTTGCTCGGCATTGAATTTGGTTGGATTTTCGCTTGCACAGGCAGACAACCATGGGTCATTTATCGCATGATGACAACGGCAGAAGCTGTGACGCAAGCGACGAATTTAGGAACGCTTTTTGTCTTATTTACGTCCATTTACGTATTTTTGCTCATCGCGGTCGTTCTCGTCTTACGTTCATATTTCCGCCGCCATCCGATTGAACATCACTTATCGGTGCATATGTAGAAAGGAGTAAGCTGATGACAGATGAATTAATTGCTATTTCGATTTTATGGGGATTTATTTTTATTTACGCAGTCATGGCGACAATGGACTTTGGAGCTGGCTTCTGGTCGATGATCTACATTCATCGTCCGCAGACGAAAGCTACAAAAATCGCCAATAGATATTTGTCCCCGACATGGGAAGTAACAAACGTATTTATCGTTGCTATCGTTGTGGCACTCGTCAGCTTTTTCCCAGGGGCAACGTTTATACTCGGGACGATTTTACTCATACCCGGCAGCATCATTTTACTTTTGCTTACCGTTCGTAGCGCCTTTCTCGTTTTTTCGCACGTTGCTCCTAAGTATGAAAAAGTGCTCGTTTACATTTCTGGTATGAGCGGCTTATTGATCCCTGCGTTTTTAATTAGTGTCTTGCCGATTACACACGGATCTTTCGTCGAAACAATAGATGGTGTCAGTCGTCTTCGCCTTGATCGCTTATTTACAAGCCCGCATGAATATGCGTTCATCGCCTTTGCGGTTACGAGTACACTTTTTCTTTCTTCCCTTTTGCTTGCGGATTACTCAAACGAAGCTAACGAAGCAGAAGCATATGCAATTTATCGGCGAGATGCACTGATTATCGGACCGTTTACCCTTCTTTCTTCGCTGTTCATTATGGTCACGATGCGACATGAAGCACGTTGGTTATACGACGGAATGATAACGCATTGGCCGTGGCTTGCCGCTTCCGTCGTTCTATTTCTCCTAGCTGGTGCAGCGCTTTTTCTTCCTTCACGGAAGCAGAAAACGGTGCGCGGAATGCCGCGTCTTGCGGTTGTAGCAATTGTATTACAATATTTTTGTGCAAGTTACGCATACGGGAAAGCCCACTTACCGTATATGATTTATCCAGATGTGACGATCGAATCAGGATTTACGCATCCCAATACGTTTCGCGCCCTTTTCATCACATATATCGTCGGCTTTGCAATTTTATTTCCAGGTTTCATTTATTTTTGGCGGCTGTTTATGAAAGATCGTCGTTATTTAGCAAATGATGAAAAATAATGATTGCAAATGTTGAGATTTTTCGCTATAGTTTTAAACGTAAACGTTTTTCATACAACATATTGTGATTTACGGACAATATAATAACTATATATTGTAACCGACAAGCAAAGGTGTCCGAACGGACTTAATAGGGAATCTGGTGCGAATCCAGAACTGTCCCCGCAACTGTGTGCGCAGACGAAATGGAAACAACACCACTGTATATGTCAGCTTTTGTGGCGCATATATGGGAAGGAATCCAAAGTAGGATGAAGCGCGAGTCAGGAGACCTGCCTTGCTTGTATCGTTTCATATTCTTCGGGGATTGAGAAGATGAAACGATGGTGAAAGCATGCCTTTTTCCATCGTTTCATCCGCTCAACAAAAGCGGATGTTTTTTATTTTATAAGGGGAAGGGATTTTACATGATGCACATAAAAGAACGAACTGAAGTAAATGAAGAAACGATTCGCACACTATTGTCTCATATTTTCAAAGACTTTCCACACTTATCGAGTGAGCGGTACATCGAGCGTACCGTGCGTGCACTTGCTCACACACGAAAATACGACGACATGATGAACAAACTCATTTTAAACGCACTTGATGAAATTACCGTCGAACAACCAGAATGGACATTTGTAGCGGCTCGCCTCTATTTACAACAACTATACGATGAAGCAGCTACAAACCGCGGCTACAATGTATCCGAAACATACCGCTACTTTTATGAATTGCAAACAACGCTCTGCGATTTTGGCATTTACGATTCGTTTTTACTTGAACGATATACGAAAGAAGAGCTACAAGAAGCGAGCGCATGGATCGATCCGAAAAAAGATGAAAGATTTACATATATCGGCTTAAAAACATTAGTTGATCGTTATTTAGCAAAAGGCTACAATGGCGAGATTTACGAATTGCCACAAGAACGATTCTTAACGATTGCGCTAACACTCATGGCTAACGAAAAGAAAGAAAAGCGCATGGAACTTGTAAAAGAAGCGTATTGGGCATTATCTAATCAATATATGACAGTAGCGACACCAACGTATGCAAATGCAGGAAAGTCTTATGGACAGCTTTCAAGCTGCTTTATTGATACAGTCGATGACAGTCTCATTGGCATTTACGAATCAAATACAGACGTTGCCCGCCTATCTAAAGGTGGCGGTGGAATTGGTGTATATTTAGGGAAAATTCGTGCAAGAAATTCTGATATTAAAGGATTTAAAGGCGTATCATCTGGTGTCATTCCGTGGATGCGACAATTAAATAATACCGCTGTATCCGTAGACCAATTAGGGACACGTCAAGGTTCGATTGCCGTCTATTTAGACGTTTGGCATAAAGATATTTTCTCTTTCTTAGATGCCAAACTGAACAATGGCGATGAGCGACAAAAATGTCATGACTTATTTTACGGCGTATGCATTCCTGATTTATTCATGGAACAAGTCGAACAACGTGGTGATTGGTATTTATTCGACCCGCATGAAGTGAAACAAGTGATGGGTTGGAAAGACAAAGACGGAAACCCATTAGGACTTGAAGATTTTTACGATGAAAAACGTGGCGAAGGCTCATTCCGAGAAAAATACGAAGAATGTGTCAACCATCCTAAATTAAGCAAAGAGCGTGTACCTGCTATTGAAATTATGAAACGGATTATGAAATCGCAACTAGAGACAGGGACACCGTATATGTTTTATCGCGATGAAGCGAATCGCATGAACCCAAATAAACATGCAGGAATGATTTATTCGTCTAATTTGTGCACCGAAATTATGCAAAATATGTCCGCTACTACAGTAACAAAAGAATACACACAAGATGGAGAAATTATTGTCCATAAAAAACCGGGCGATTTTGTCGTATGTAACTTATCAAGCATCCATTTAGCACGTGCGGTACAAGACGATGTATTGGAGCGGTTGATTCCTATTCAAGTGCGCATGTTAGATAACGTCATCGACTTAAACGAAAACCGCATCGAAGTGTTACAAGCGGTCATAACGAACAAAAAATATCGTGCGATTGGTCTAGGAGCGTTCTCATGGCATCACTTACTCGCATTAAAAGGAATCAAGTGGGATAGCGAGGAAAGTGTAGAGTTTGCCGACAAACTATTTGAGAAAATTGCTTATCTCACAATTAAGGCAAGCATGGAATTAGCGAAAGAAAAAGGAGCGTATCCTGCTTTTGAAGGTTCGGATTGGCATACAGGCGCATACTTTGAACTTCGTGGTTATACATCGCATGATGAGTTAGATTGGGACGGTTTAAAACAACAAGTCATGAAGCACGGTGTACGAAACGGCTATTTAATGGCACCCGCACCGAATGCTTCGACTTCCGTTTTAGCAAACGGAACAGCGTCATGCGACCCTATATTTAACCGTTTATATTTTGAAGAAAAGAAGAATTATAAAATTCCGGTGACTGTACCTGATTTATGTGCCAAAACGTATTGGTATTACGATAACGCTTACGAAGTGGATCAAAAAATGAGCATTCGTCAAAATGCAGCGCGACAAAAACATGTCGATCAGTCTTTAAGCTTTAATTTATATGTATACAACACAATTAAAGCAAAAGATCTTCTTGACTTGCACTTAACCGCATGGAAAGAACGATTGAAATCGACATATTACGTTCGTAGCACAGCAGTAACAATTGAAGAATGTGACGTTTGCTCATCATAAAGGAGAGAAACAAATGAACGTTCTTATTTGTTATACATCAAAAACTGGTAACACAAAAGAAGTCGCCCTTTTGATTGAACAAGCTTTTCGATCGTACGGACATGCTGTAAAAACGATCGATGTTCAACACGCATTTGCAATCGAGTTGCTCATCCGTGAAGCACACCTTCTTTTATTCGGTTCATATACGTGGGGGAATGGACAACTTCCAGATGAGATGAGAAAACTGTTACGTTTTCTCATTAAAGAACGAAAACTTCCTTTGCCCCCTGTGGCGCTGTTTGGCACAGGGGATCAAATGTGGACGTACTATTGCCGTGCCGTCGATGAGATGGCATACCATTTACAAAAGGTTACATCGGTACTTGGCACACTAAAAATCGAGCAATCGCCGCGCGGTCACCAAAAACATTTGCCAGCTATTTTCGTACAACAACTATTGCAGGAGGTCGAACGTTTTGTTATTGACGAAAGTGAAATTGTTGGAACCGTCGCATCCAAATAAAGCAACGAGCATTATAAATGGAAAAGCAAGCGGCATTTTAAATTGGAACGATATTAAATATAATCATTTTTATGATATATACAAAATGTTACTTGGAAACTTTTGGACACCATTTGAAATTAACATGTCTGATGATATTAAACAATGGCGTCATTTAAGCGAACGTGAACGTGATGCATTTTTACACATTATCGGTTTGCTCTCCATTTTAGATTCCGTTCAGCCGAACTTTATTGGGGCGATGAAAGAATACATTACAGATCCGAGCGTAAAAGCTATTTTTTCTATTATTGAACAACAGGAAGTCGTTCATAACCAATCGTACTCTTACGTTCTTGCTTCCATCGAAAAGTTGTCTGAGCAACATCGCGCCTTTGAAATGGCGCGCACGAACCCACATATTTATAAACGAAATGAGCATGTCATCCGCGTATATGAAGCATTTCGTGAACAACCGACTGTTGAAACGTTTTGTCAGGCGCTTGTCGCTTCACTCGTGTTAGAAGGGATCAATTTTTACTCCGGTTTCGCCTTTTTCTATAACTTGGCGAGAAATGAAAAAATGTTAAAAACATCTACAATGATTAGCTATATCAACAAAGATGAACTATGCCATAGCTACTTTATTTCTCAACTTGTTCGCGCTGTATTATGGGAAAATCGACATATTGATGAAGATGGATCATTTTCTGCATGGATATATGATTACGTCGATGAAGCGATCCGTTATGAAGTAGAATGGTCGCGCTTCGTGTTACGCGATATAGATGGGATTGATGTAGTAGAGATGGAGAAATATATCGAATACCTCGGAAACAAGCGACTGCGCATGCTTGGTTTAGAAGATCGGTACGATGCGGATGAAAACTCTATGCCTTGGATTCGCGTGTTTAGCGATGAAAATGTAAACTTAGGGAAAACTGACTTTTTCGAGGCGCGCCCACGGTCATACACAAAAACAACAGATATAAACGGATTTGATGAATTATAAAAACCGGGTAGTCGCCCGGTTTTTTATAATAAGTGTGTAAAAGATGCTTCGTTTTTCAATACGACGTGAAATAAACGATTTTTCATGACGTTATACATTCGCACTACTCTCGGCTTTTGTCCGAACCGCTCTTCAAATTGACGACATACGTGCAATGATGGGGTGCAATCAAAAATGAAAACATTCATACATGATGGGACAACGCATGTTTCAGACGTACAAGATGCAGTTATAAATGCTGCACGCTCGTCAAATATGTGAACAAACGACCGATCATGAGCAACGAAACGAAGCAAATAGTCAGTCATTTGCGCAATCGTTTTATAATATGTAACGGGAGAGTCAAAAGAAGCGATTGAAAACGATGATGTTGCCCGTTCAATCCCTTTTAGCAACGTAAGCGATGAACGATGAGATGGAGATATATTGTAATGATAAGCTAGCACGTCATTTAAAAACGATTGCCACAATGTCATCTCCCCCTTAGTTCATCCCCCATTTGTTGAATAACCGTTTGGATCGAGCTCCATGAACGCTTCACAAAATAAATCGGCTTATGCTGGTCTTTCGCTTTTTGTTTAATGACTTTCGCTAAATTATGGTTAATATAATCAGTCATAACGAATACGATATCAACGTGCTCCGGAATTTGTCGCTTCACCATATTCACTTTTCTTCCATCTAAATGAATAATTTCCTTGAACCCTGAGCTTTTTAATTTATCAGTAATGTTTCCTAAATGATCAGCTCCGACAACTAATAACGATGACATCTCATTCCCTCCGACTTTTTGTTTTATATTGCACAATTTCATTCTAATTGAGAATGATTATCTATGTCAATATTTAATGATAAAAATTCTCACTATTTTTGCTCATTTTTTCATGTTATGTCCTGTCAATCTTTTGTCAACACTAACATCAGCATATCGAAAGGAGGGAATCGTGATGGCAAAAGATGTACTTTGTGAAGTACAAAACTGTCAGTTTTGGTCGCAAGGCAATCGATGTAGTGCAGACGCCATTTACGTCGTAAGCCACGCTGGCTCGACAGCGACAAGCTCAACAGAAACAGACTGTAAAACGTTCCAACCGAACGAGTGAAAATAACCTCCTTGCCCATTGCAAGGAGGTTTTCCCTTTTTTCACGTTAATCATAGTAAATAGACACATTTTTTTTAAATTATCGTCACAGCTTTGCAACATTTCCCTCACTCCTTTCTCACTTATTGCGGTTACTCTTATACATATAAAAATATTTAACGTGTTGGAGGGAGATAGATGAGCGACGTCCTTTTGCTTAGCCGTTTTCAATTTGCCATTACGGTTTTTTATCATTTTTTGTTCGTTCCATTAACGATTGGACTTATTGTTTTAATTGCATGGATGGAAACACAGCATGTACGAACAAAAAATCCACTTTATCGACAAATGGCAGACTTTTGGGGGAAACTGTTTGCGATTAACTTCGTCCTCGGAGTTGTCACAGGCATTACGATGGAATTTCAATTTGGCACAAACTGGTCGGAGTATTCGAAATATATGGGAGATATTTTTGGATCTCCGCTCGCGATTGAAGCGCTCGTTGCTTTCTTTTTAGAATCTACATTTATGGGAATTTGGCTATTCGGGAAGGACAAAATTTCACCGAAACTCCGTGCATTCTCGATTTGGATGGTCGCGCTCGGCACAAACATTTCGGCACTTTGGATTATTACGGCAAATGGGTTTATGCAAAATCCCGTCGGATATATTGAAAGAAACGGTCGTATCGAACTGCAAAACTTTTGGGAAGTTGTGACGAATCCATATGCTTGGCATATGTTTGTACACACAATCGTTAGCTGTTATATTGTTGGAGCGTTTTTTGTGATGGCTGTTAGTGCATGGCATTTGTTACGTAAACAACATGTTGAGTTTTTTGAAAAATCGTTTAAGTATGCGCTCATTCTAGGCCTTATCGCAACAACAGCAACACCATTTATCGGTCATAAATCAGCATCATTTGCGGCAAAAATGCAGCCTGCTAAAGGGGCAGCACTAGAAGCGGTTTGGGAAACGAAAGAGGGGTTACCTTTTCATATTATTCAAATTCCCGATCCAAAAAACGAACGAAATATCGTTGAATTTTTAACGATTCCCAAGCTAGGTAGCTACTTTTATACTCATTCGTTTGATGGAAAAGTCGTCGGATTCGACCAAATTCCGAAAGACGAACGACCGAACGTCAATATTGTGTTTTACTCATTTCGATTAATGGTCGCCCTCGGACTATATTTCGTCGCTTTATGTTGGTATGGGTTTTACTTGTATCGTAAAAATAAATTAATTGAATCAAAACGCTTCTTAAAGATAGTCATGTATTCCGTTTTGTTACCGTACGTTGCGATTAATGCTGGATGGGTCGTGGCGGAAGTCGGTCGCCAACCGTGGACTGTTTATGGTCTCATGCGTACAGCTGAGGCAGTATCGCCAATCTCGCTCTCTCAAATCATTTTCTCGCTCGTTAGCTTAGTCGTGTTTTATACGATTTTGCTTATTGCTGACGTGTATTTAATGTTGAAATATGCGAAAAAAGGACCTTATGCATCCACAGCTACGAAAGGTGGGGAAATTCAACATGTCTCATGAAACGGTTGCAATCATTTGGTTCGGCTTGTGGGGGCTTATTTGGACAGTTTACTTCGTTTTAGATGGGTATACACTCGGTACAGGAATGTTATTCCCTTTTTTAACAAAAAGCCGTCAAGAAAGAAACCAACTTCAAGAAGCCGTCGGGCCTTTCTGGGGCGGAAACGAAGTATGGTTAATTACAGCCGGAGGGGCGACATTCGCTGCATTTCCAGCCGTTTATGCAGACTTATTTAGCTTCTTGTATACGCCAATGATGCTTATTTTATTCGCACTTTTCTTCCGAGCAGCAGGATTAGAATTTATGCATAAAGACGAATCACCACGTTGGCAAACGAGTTGGAAATGGGCATTTACAATTAGTAGTTTTGCCTTGGCACTTTTATTTGGTGTTGCTTTTGCTAATTTATTTTACGGTTTAAAAATCGGACCTTCGGGATATGAAGGAACATTCCTCGGCTTGCTACATCCATACGGGCTATTAGGTGGATTGTTGTTCACAAGCTTATTCATTGTATCTGGCGCTTTATGGATTATGATTAAAACGGTTGGTGATGTGGCACAACGAGCATATGAAATTGCACGGCCAGCTTCTGTTGTTTCTGCTGTCGTACTGTCCCTTTTCTTTGTGGCGACAAGCAATCGGACAACACTATTTAATAACTTTACGAAAGTTCCGATTCTTTGGATCGTACCTGCCCTTACTTTCGTATGTGCGTTGCTTACGTTGTTGTTTGTGTGGCAAAAACGAATTGGGCTTGCGTTTACAAACATTTGCTTAACTATTTTCACACTTATGGCAACTGGTTTTATCGGTATGTTTCCAAGCATGCTTCCTTCGCGCATTGATGAGAAATATAGCACAACACTTTTTGAAGCAGCGGGAAGCGAACTCAACTTAAAAATTATGCTCGGTGTTGCGATCGTTATGGTTCCTATCGTCATTAGTTACCAACTTTGGAGCTACAAGTTGTTCAAAGAAAAAATTACGAAAGAAACAGCAAAAGGATATCAATAAAGGAGGCCTCTCATGCCTCCTTTATTGTTTCACCCACTTTTTTAGCTCATGACGCATCAGCTTGTTCGCAGCGTTGCGCGGCAAATGGTCAACAACTTGAATCCGTTTTGGCACTTTATATTTTGCGAGTTTATTCATACAAAATTGCTTTAATTGCTCTTCTGTTATGTGTTCATCATCTAACACAACGAACGCATATGGCACTTGTCCCCATGTTTCATCCGCCACACCGACCACTCCTGCTTCTTTGACAACTTCATGTTGCAAAAGTACGGATTCAATTTCAGCTGGATATACGTTTTCACCACCGGAAATAATTAAGTCCGAGCGACGATCGAGCACATATAAAAATCCTTCTTCATCAATATATCCAATGTCCCCGGTATATAACCAACCGTCTTTTAAAACAGCGGCCGTCGCCTGCTCGTTTCGCCAATATCCCTTCATCACGCTCGGGCCTTTGACAACAATTTCTCCCGCTTCATTTGCATGCATGATTTCCCCATCTTTTTCAATCCGAATGTTCATATGAAAAAGCGGCTTTCCTGCTGAACCATGTTTATGGCGCGCCTCCGGGGATAATGTAGCAACTTGTGAAGCTGTCTCCGTCATTCCGTACGTTTGATATACAGGTATATTCAAGCGATCACACCTTTGCAATAAAGGCGCCGGTACTGGACCGCCACCAACGAGCATGCAGCGGAAAGACGGAGGATACGGCTGTTTCAATTCGTTAACCATTTGTTGCACCATTGTACTCACAGCAGACATGATCGTTATGTTCCGTTGAGCAATGAGTTCGTTTGCGCGCTTCGCATCAAACGAAGACATGATGTACACTCCAATTCCATAAATCACGCTACGCATTAAAATGGACAAACCGCTAACATGAAAAAAAGGAACTGCTGCAAGCCAGCAATCATCTTCACGCAATCCGAGGTTAAGGGCAGAACCGATCGCACTCCACCAATGATTCCCATACGTCTGCATGACACCTTTCGGCTTCCCTGTCGTTCCTGATGTATACATAATCGTTGCTACATCTTCAAAATTGTACATCGTTTGCCATTGTCCATCTCGTTCATTCATATGAACAAACTCATTCCATGTAACCGCTCGTTCATCAGGAAACGATTCATCGCAAACAACGAAACGGGCTCCACTATGTTCAAGTTGCCACCTTACTTCCTCGACTGACAACCGAACATTTTGCAATAAAGCAATAGCGCCAATATATTGAATGGCGTGAATAATTTCGACCATATGCACACTATTTTTCATTAAAACAGCTACAACATCCCCCTTTTTTACACCGAGATACGCGAGTTGCCGCGCCCGTTTTACCGCTCGTTCATGAAGTTCCACAAATGAAACCGCTTCTGTTCCATCATGTAGTGCTATGCGATTCGGCGTGATATGTGCACGTTGAAGCAACCAATTTGGAATCATCTGATTGTCACAACTCCTTCAAAAAAACAGCTTGATGCGCATACCATCAAGCTGTTTTTATGTTTACGGAAAACGTGGGAATTGTTTAAAGTCCGGTTTCCGCTTTTCTTTAAATGCATCGCGTCCTTCTTTCGCTTCATCTGTCGTATAGTAAAGTAGCGTTGCATCTCCTGCAAGCTGTTGAATACCTGCAAGTCCATCTGTATCGGCATTAAATGCCGCCTTTAAGAAACGAATCGCTGTCGGGCTTTTTTCTAAAATTTCCTCCGCCCATTTTACCGTTTCTTCTTCGAGTTGCTCAAGCGGAACAACTTTGTTGACTAATCCCATTTCCAACGCCTCTTGGGCGTTGTATTGGCGGCATAAATACCAAATTTCACGCGCTTTTTTATGGCCGACAATACGTGCTAAATAACCAGCTCCATACCCGCCATCAAAGCTGCCAACTTTCGGCCCTGTTTGTCCGAAGATCGCGTTATCTGCTGCAATCGTTAAGTCACACACGACATGTAGCACATGACCTCCACCGATTGCATAACCAGCGACCATCGCAATAACCGGTTTTGGAATAACGCGAATTAAACGTTGCAAGTCCAACACGTTTAAGCGTGGAATTTGATCGTCGCCAACATATCCCCCATGCCCACGTACTTTTTGATCACCGCCAGAGCAAAACGCTTTGCCACCTGCTCCTGTTAAAATAATGACACCAATATTTGAATCGTCGCGAGCATAAGCAAATGCATCAATTAACTCCATGACCGTTTTCGGGCGAAACGCATTATGTACTTCTGGGCGATTAATTGTAATTTTCGCAATGCCGTTATACGTTTCATATAAAATATCTTCATATTCCCTCTCTTTTACCCATTCAATCGCCATACAACAAGCCTCCTCTTAACACAAATTGTTGAACAAGTGTACAAAACCGTTCACGCTGTTCAATATGCACAACATGCCCAGCATGCGGAACGGTAATGAGCGTTCCGTTTGGTAATAATTGTACCATTTCTGACGCGATTCGACAAAACTTTTCATCATTTTCCCCGCAAATCAACAACGTTGGCATCGTCACTTGATGCAACATGCCCCACCAAGAAGGTTGGGCTCCTGTTCCCATGCCACGTAAACTGTTCGCTAACCCGATCGCTTGATGCTGCAGACGCTCTTCACGCAATTGTTGTTGTACATCTAATGGAAGACGTTGGAGCGAAGAAAACAACGGGATGTTTTCCCATCGCTCAACAAACGACGCCACCCCATGTTGTTCAATAAACTGTGCTAATCGCTCATCTTCTTCGCGCCGTTTTATTCTCTCCTTTTCCGTCTTTAATCCCGGGGAGCTGCTTTCTAATATTAATGTTTGAACAAGATGCGGATAACGAACCGCAAATGTTAGCGCAAGCCTCCCACCCATGGAATAGCCTAAGACGTGAGCTTTTTTTATTTCCAATTGCTCAAGCAATGTAGCAATATGTTTCGCGACCGTTTCAATATGATATCGCTCGACAGAAGAAGGGGCATCTGTCCGTCCATGACCAACGATGTCGATCGCTATGCATTGCATATGCTCGCCCCATGTTTCAACAAACGGATGCCACGTGCGACAGCTACCTGTAAAGCCGTGCAGCAATAAGAGCGGCTGCCCGCTTCCGTACATTTCTACATAATACGTTTGCCCATGAATGACAAACTTCATGCCCATTCCCCTTTATTCAACAAGTTGCACATTTCCTGGGAAACATCTTTCCACAATTTTTGATGGATTTTGACATTATATTCGCGTGACGAAGGGACTTCAATGACATTTAACGTCTCACGGGAAAATGCATTTGTTAACGCTTGACGGAAATGTTCCCACGTCTCTACCTTTTCATAATGCCCGTCATACATGTCGACAACATGGTGAAATGATAAATGCGTCGGCGTTCCAAATAACCGTTCAAAATGCTTTCGTTCATTCGCCTGTGGCAAAAAGGAGAAAATGCCTCCACCGTTATTGTTTAATACGATGATTGTCGCATGTAGCTTTTGTAATTTAGCCGCAAGTAAACCATTTACATCGTGATAAAACGACAAGTCTCCAATGACTAGCACAAGCGGTTGGGCAACATAGCTTGCCCCGAGAGCGCTCGATACAACCCCATCAATTCCGTTCGCCCCACGATTGGCTAATAAGCGAATTCGTTTATTCGATGACATAAAAAATGTATCCGCATCGCGAATCGGCATGCTGTTTCCGACGAAAAGAGTCGCCCCATCAGGCAATAGTTCACATAATTCAATAAACACTTTTCCTTCGAACATATCCTCTTCTTCTTTTGCTTGCAACAATATTCGCTTCGCTTGTTCATTCATTTTTTTCCATTCATTGACCCATTGTGACGAACGGTTCGCAGTAGAAGCACGTTCAGCTAATTGATAGCAAAATTGCACTTCATTTGCCTCAACAAGCGTATGAAGTGATAATGTCGGGTCTCGCCAATGTGCTGCTTCATCGACGACAATTTGCTTCGCTTGTTTATGATGTTGTAACCAAACGTAAAGCGATTTAGATACAGGCATTGCTCCGAAACGAATCACTACATCTGGAGCGAACCGTTTCATAAACGATTCACATTTTAACATCGCATCATACGATTCAATAATGAACCGCTTTTCATGTACACCTGTTCGCAAGGAAGAGAGCGGATCAGCTAAAATAGGATATTGCAATGCTTCAGCTAACTGAACAACCGCTTCAGAAAACCCTTCTACATGCAAATCCCCACATACAATTACCCCTTTTTCGACATTGCGCAGTTGTTCATACAATTCATCGATCATGTCTTCGCTCAGATGCTTACTTCCTCTATAAGTAGCACGAGCGGAAGAAGACGACGAAAATAATGGTTCGTTGATTTTAGGAACGAGCGGTTCGCGTAGCGGAACATTAATGTGAACCGGGCCTTTCGGAACAGATGATGCAACACATACTGCACGGGCAGCTACCATTTCCGCATAGCGAATCATCTGCTCACTCCCTTCTGGAAGAGCCATATCAACGAACCATTTTACATACGAACCGTACATATGCAGTTGATCAATCGCCTGTGGCGCTCCGACATCGCGCAGTTCATGAGGCCGATCAGCTGTAATAACGACAAGCGGAACACGGGCATAATATGCCTCAACGATTGCTGGGTAATAATTGGCTACTGCCGTTCCAGATGTGCAAACGAGAGCGACTGGCTTCCCGGAAACTTTCGCGATGCCTAATGCGAAAAAGGCAGCAGAACGCTCGTCAATATGGACGTGAATATTTAAAGCTGGATGTTCTGCCATAATCATCGCAAGAGGGGTAGAACGGGAACCTGGACTAACTACAACTTGCTGTATCCCCATATGAGCTAATTGCTCAACAAACGCTGCAACGTATACCGTCATGTCATTCATCTTCATTTCCCCTCCAACGCTAATAACATCGGCTTAAACTTTACATTCGTTTCCTCATACTCGCTACGCGGATTAGAGTGAGCAACAATACCACATCCAGCAAATAAATGCGCTTCATGATCATGAAGTAATGCCGATCGAATCGCCACCGCAAACTCTCCATTTCCTTTAGCGTCAACCCAACCAATTGGAGCAGCATACCATCCGCGATCGAGCGGCTCAATCTCCCGAATCGTTTGCACTGCCTTTTCTTTTGGGAATCCTCCGAGCGCTGGTGTCGGATGTAGTCGTTCAACAAGAGAAAAAATAGAAACGTCATCGTGAACTTTCGCACGAACAGGTGTGTACAAATGTTGAATATGTCGCATTTTTAAGAGAACCGGCTCACTCGGAACGATGACTTCCGCACATACTTCGTTCATCGCACGTTCAATCATATCGACTACAAACGCATGCTCGTGACGATTTTTTTCATCTCTTAACAACCATCGACCAAGTTCTTCATCTTCCTTTATCGTATGCCCACGGCGGATAGACCCTGCCAAGCAAGCTGTTTCACATATATCTTCGTTCTTTTTAACAAGCTGTTCCGGTGATGCCCCGATGAAGCAAGCTGATCCGTTTTCAAATGCGAAAATATAGCTCATCGGCTGTTGTTCGCGCAACGAGCGCAACACATGAGCATAGTTTAGCCGCTCAGAAAAGGAAAGAAACAGTTCACGAGCTAAAACAATTTTTTCAATGACTCCATGCTGAATGAGACGCGTTGCATGATGAACAGCATGAAGCCAATGATCGCGCGCGACTTCCTCTTTTTTTACAATGTACGAGCCGCCCCATTCCCCTTCCTCGTGCTGTGCAAATAACGAATCGATCATATGCTCGATTTGTTCAAGGGATTCATGAACGACGTTAACTGTAAGCCACGTTTCATCTTGTTTCTTCGTCAACAAAAATGTAGGCACAACAAACTGAGCAGAAGGGAAGTTATCCCAATGTTCAGCTGATCGCTTCATCGGATCAAAAGCAAATCCCCCAAACATAAGCGGTCCTTCACCTTGAATGAAAGCGCCTTCCACCATTTGTTTCCATGCATATTCCACTTCACGAAACCGCTCACTCGTCTTATCTTCGCTTTTTATGACGTACGCATGTCCAAGGCCAACAAACGTTTGTTCACGCAAACAATCTGACCAGTAAAAACGCTGACCGTGGAATAACTTTGCGCCAGCTTCAAAAAAGGTGAGTGGGTCGATTTGTTCTATTTTTACAGCGACACTAGCCATATGCCTTTTTTTGTTTAACGCATCACGCACTTGGTCAATAACTTTGCTTTGATATAAAGTAACCACCTTGTATCACGCCTATACTTAAACTTTTTATCCCTTTTCCATTATAATATTGTTTTTTAGAGATAGGAAACAATTTATGTTGTCAAGACATTGACACATTTTCCCCTCTTCCCTAAACTTATTGTGAACGACATTTTACTTAAAGGAGAAGAAGGGTATGCCAACACCAGTACGTTCAAATACCGAAACTGTTCACTATAAACGAGACTGGCGCGTTTGGTGGCGCCTATTGCGACCACATACGCTGACTGCGGCGTTCGTTCCTGTTTCCATTGGTACGGTGCTTGCCGTAGATGAAGCACCAATTCACTTCCCTTTATTCATTGCCATGCTCGTTGCCTCATTATTTATCCAAGCTGCAACAAATATGTTTAATGAATATTACGATTACAAAAGAGGGCTCGATACACCCGAATCTGTCGGCATCGGTGGGGCTATTGTCCGCGATGGCATTTCGCCAAAAACCGTTTTATTGCTCGCTTGGTCTTTCTTTGCGATCGCTATGCTACTCGGCGTTTATATTTGCGCCAATAGCAGTTGGTGGCTAGCTTTCATCGGCACGATTTGCATGGCTGCGGGATATTTTTATACAGGAGGACCTGTTCCGATTGCTTATACGCCGTTTGGAGAGTTAGCGGCAGGCTTCTTCATGGGTCTTACCATTATTTTAATTTCATTTTTTATTCAAACAGGCACAATTACAACGACGCCTATGCTTGTCTCTGTCCCTATCTCTATTTTAGTCGGAGCCATCTTGTTAGCCAATAACATTCGCGACTTAGATGGAGATAAAAAAAGCGGTCGGAAAACATTAGCTATTTTGCTTGGAAGACAACGCGCCATTTGGCTATTAGGTAGCATGTTTATTGCATCGTTTTTATGGATCGTATGGCTCGTTTTTAACAAAACGATCTCGCCGTGGACGTTGCTTGTATTTTTCAGCATACCAAAAGCATGGCAAGCGACAAAAGGGTTCGTTGGAAAAACAAAACCAATTGAAATGATGCCGGCAATGAAAGCAACAGCCCAAACAAATACGCAATTCGGGTTTCTACTTGTCATTGGTCTGTTCATTCATTATTGGATACAATAGCTAGCTAGAAAAACTATAGCGTTCGTGCTATGGTTTTTTCTTTTTAGTAAATACTATGCGTAGTGAAACGTTAAGGAGGGATGATATTGCATCATGTAGCCGCTTTGCGTAAACGGTTGTTGCAAGAAAAACAACAAATCGAACAGCGACTAAAGCAAAACGACCATTTCGGGCTCACAAAAACGTCTGCCCATGATTCCGTTGGGGAGTTATCGAATTACGATAACCATCCCGCAGATAGCGGAACAGAGCTGTATGAGCGGGAAAAAGATCTCGCATTAAACGAGCATACGGAACGAGAGCTTCACGATATCGAGCGCGCATTACAAGCGATGGAAGAAGGGACATATGGAATTTGTGAAGTATGTGGAAGACCAATTCCATTGGAGCGTCTTGAAGCCATTCCAACAACGACGTTTTGTAAAGAACATAGCACCGATCAAGCCGTTTCACAACAGCGTCCCATTGAAGAAAGCGTGCTGTCTCCCCCATTCGGCGAATTTGTCGTTCATGAGGACGCAGAAACATTTGATGCCGAAGATAGCTGGCAAAAGGTTGCTCGCTTCGGTACGTCCGATACACCTTCCGACGTGCAAGAAGATGCGGAACATTATGATCGAATGTATATCGACGCAGGGGAACAAATTGGATACGTAGAGCCATTTGAAACATTTGCAGCAACAGACCTTTACGGAACAGGTATTACCATTTATCCAAATATCGTCCACGAGCAATACGAACAAATGCTTGATGATGAACAGCTTATGTCCCCGCTCGGTGATCTTCCCGCTTATGAGAAAGATCCTTATACTTCTTAAAAAAGGACTGTCCGATAAGTCCCTAAAATGAAGCAAGTGGAGAAAAACAATTCGTTTCTCTCCACTTGCTTTTATATTTTCTCGATGTTTAATGAAAGTAGCTGACGGATGCCGGCTACTTTCGGAAAGTTGTGGGCTAATGCCACAATCCCTTTTTGTTAGTGAATGCGCCAAATGTCGTGAGCATATTCTTCAATGGTTCGGTCGCTTGAAAAATATCCCGAACAAGCGATATTTACGACGCTCATTTCTAGCCATTTATTGCGATTTTCATACGTTGTCCCAACCCGCTGTTGCGCATCAGCATACGATGCAAAATCGCGCAAAACAAAATATTGATCATTATGGGCGAGCAACGAATCGTAAATCGGTTCAAAATGGTCGTATGCATCAGGGAAAAAGCCATTCACAAGTTGGTTGACCACTTGATGAATGCGCTGATCATGATGATAATATTCATACGAATGATAACCGCCATTTGCATAATAATGCAACACTTCTTCCGCGGTTAACCCAAAAATAAACATATTATCATGACCAACGCGCTCTAAAATTTCAATATTTGCCCCGTCAAGTGTTCCAATCGTAATCGCTCCGTTCATCATGAATTTCATATTTCCCGTTCCAGATGCTTCTTTACTAGCTGTCGAAATTTGTTCGCTCACATCAGCAGCTGGAAAAATCTTTTCTGCTAACGAAACACGGTAATTTTCTAAAAAAATGACTTTTAATCGCCCATTAATTTGCTCATCACCATTCACTTTTTGCGCCACGGAATTAATTAACTTAATGATTCTTTTCGCATAATGATATCCCGGTGATGCTTTTGCGCCAAAAATGAACGTGCGCGGATGCATGTCAAAATGCTCATCCTCTTTTAGCCGATTATATAAATGCATAATATGCAACACATTTAACAACTGCCGTTTATATGCATGCAGCCGCTTCACTTGCACATCAAAAATCGACGAATCATCCACAACAACCCCTGTTTTTTCGTAAATATATTTTGCCAACTGTTGTTTATGGTGGTGTTTCACTTTTGCTAATTTCTCTTGAAACGAGTGATCCGTTGCATACTTTTTGAGTTGGATGAGCTGCTCAGGTTGTTTCACCCATTCCGTTCCAATGGCTTCACTAACTAATGTGGAAAGTTGAGGATTAGCTTTTAATAACCAACGTCGATGTGTAATACCGTTCGTTTTATTATTAAATTTTTCTGGAAAATACTCATAAAACCATTTCATTTCGCGATGCTTTAAAATTTCAGAGTGGATTTTCGCAACCCCATTTACACTATAACTTCCTACAATTGCTAAATGAGCCATCTTCACTAATCCGTGGGCAATGATGGCCATCTCCTCAATCCTTTTCCAATCACCAGGATATCGATTCCATAAATCACGACAAAACCGTTCGTTAATTTCTTGCACAATCATATAAATTCGCGGCAAAAGTGGTTGAAAAATGTAGATTGGCCATTTTTCTAACGCTTCAGATAATGTTGTATGATTCGTATAAGAAATCGTATTCGTCGTAATATGCCACGCTTCGTCCCATCCCATTCCTTCCTCATCTAGCAAGATGCGCATAAGTTCTGGAATCGCTAATACAGGATGCGTGTCATTCACATGAATAGCTACGTGGCGATGGAAATGATGTAAATGTCCGTACCGCTGACGATAATCACGTACAATGCTCCCGATACTTGCAGCAACAAGAAAATATTGTTGTTTTAGTCTTAAAATTTTCCCTTCATCATTTGTGTCATCAGGGTATAAAAATTCAGAAATTGCTTCCGTTTCCCTTTTATACTGCATCACATGCTTATGAAGCGGAAATTTGGCAGGCTCGGCACTCCATAGTCGCAACGTATTTACAGTCGTCGTATCATATCCGATAACAGGCATATCGTAAGGGACGGCCATCACTTTTTCCGTATCATAATGTCGAAACGTTAACCGACCGTTTTGTTCGTAGCATTCCACTTTCCCCCAAAAATTGACCTCTACCGCTAAATCCTCTTTTTTCACTTCCCAAACGTTTCCATGACGCAACCATTGTTCCGGGAGTTCGACTTGATAACCATTTACAATTTTTTGATCAAACAACCCATGCTTATATCGAATACCTTGACCATGCCCGGGCAAGTCAAGCGAAGCAAGCGAGTCTAAAAAACAAGCAGCTAGGCGCCCGAGCCCTCCATTTCCTAGTCCCGCGTCAATTTCTACTTCTTCAATATGACTTAATTCAATACCAAGTTCTTTCAACCCTTCTTCGACAACATCTCTTATGCCGAGATTCATTAAATTACTTCCTAGCAACCGTCCCAACAAAAATTCGATGGATAAATAATATACTTGCTTTTTATGCTCAGCACGGTATCGTTCGTTCGTTTGGATCCAATGTTTACTAATATACTCGCGAATCATATGTCCTAACGTATTGTACTGATCGAGAACGGTCGATTCCCAAAAACGTTTTCCGTACATCATTTCTAATCGTTTTAAAAACGTTTGTTTGAACTCTTCCTTATTCGTGAACATAGATGCCACTCCCAGCCATTAGTTCGTCGTATAGTTGATTGTATTTGAATGCCGATTTTGCCCAACTGTAGTCACGACTCATCGCCTGCTTCATAATTGTTTCCCATATTTCTTTTTGTTCATAAAATGAACGAGCCCGGTGAATCGTATATAACATGTCATGGGCGTTAAAGTTTTTAAACGTAAAACCTGTTCCTTCTTTCGTGAATTCGTTAAATGACTGCACCGTATCGTTTAACCCACCTGTTTCTCGAACGATCGGCACGGCCCCGTAACGCATCGCAATGAGCTGCCCAAGACCGCACGGCTCAAACTGAGATGGCATTAAAAACATATCAGCACCGGCATAAATTTGATGGGCAAGCTGCTCCGAGAAACCGATATATACCCGCACACGATCCGGATACGTCATTGCCATTTCGTGAAAGAAATGTTCAAATTCCCACTCTCCTGTTCCGAGAATAATCATTTGCACGTGTTCAGCAATGATTTCATGAAATACACATTTGACCAAATCCAACCCTTTTTGCTTTGTTAATCTCGAAACGATCGCAATTACCGGAACATCTTCCTCTGACGGTAACGAAAAATGTTGTTGAAGCGCCCGTTTATTTATGCTTTTTCGCGCAATCGTCGTCACATCATATGGCACTGCAATATATGGGTCCTTTTTCGGATTATATATTTCATCATCAATCCCATTTAAAATACCAACTAAATGTGAGCTTCGCGCACGCAACAGTCCGTCAAGCCGCTCACCGTAATACGGTGTTTGAATCTCTTCTTTATACGTCGGACTAACAGTAGTGATCAGATGTGCGGAGACGAGCGCCCCTTTCATAAAACTGACATGTCCGTAAAACTCTAAATGTTCAATTGAAAAATAGCGGTCGCTTAAATTTAGCAAGTCCCCTAAAATTTCGCGTGGAAAAATGCCTTGGAACTGCAAATTATGAATTGTAAATACCGTTTTCATCTGTGCGTAAAATGAATTTCTCATATATTCTTCACGCAACAAAAATGGGATCATTCCTGTATGCCAATCATGACAATGAATGACATTTGGCTGAAAGTCGATGACCGGAAGACAGTCCAGAACGGCCCGGCAAAAATATGAAAAACGCTCGCCATCATCGTAATGCCCATACAATGAATCGCGTTTAAAATAATATTCGTTGTCGACGAAATAGTATGTGATTCCTTCATGTTCTAACTGTTCAATTCCACAATATTGCCTTCTCCAGCCAACGCGAACAACGAGTTCAGCTATTTTTTTCATTTTTTGACGCATATGTTGCGGAATCAATCCATATTTCGGCAACATGACACGCACGTCGGTTCCGAGCTTTTTCAGCTCTTTTGGTAGCGCACCAGCAACATCGGCTAAACCGCCTGTTTTCACAAATGGTACACATTCTGATACAACAAATAACACTTTCACGATTTCATCAGCGCTCCTTGTATTGTCCCTTTTCGAATGACGATCGGCTGCTTCGGCGTCCCGATCAATTGGACGCCATCGCCAATACGAGCATCTTTATCTATGATGACATACTCGAGGTAACAATTTTCTCCAATTTGACTTTTTTGCATGACGACACTATTTTGGACAACGGTTCCTTTTCCGATTTTAACTGCCCTCGAAATAATGCTATTTTCAATCTTTCCTTCAATGATGCATCCGTTCGCAATCATCGCATTGCGAACGCAAGCGTGCGATGTATACTTTGTCGGTGGCTCATCTTTTACTTTCGTATAAATAGGTCTCCCTTTTAAAAACAATTGTTTCCACACATCTGGTTGAAGAAGCTCCAAACTATGATGAAAATAACGCTCGATGCTATCAATGACCGCAACGTACCCATTATATTCATAGTCGCATACCGTTAATCCGTTCGTTTCATCATTGACGACGTCGACAATACTTTGGTAGCGATTGTTTTGTTGATTTGCAATTAAATCAAGCAACAATGATGTTTCTAAAATAAACATATCAAGTGATTGACCACGATCACATATGCGGGTAATGTCGCAATGGTTGGTAATATGACGCTTTAACACTTCTTCATAATCAATATTACACACTGTATAGCTATTGCAAATGAGAGCGTATTT
The DNA here is from genome assembly GCF_036834105.1 of Anoxybacillus sp. Lineage (NCBI taxonomy): Bacteria > Bacillati > Bacillota > Bacilli > Caryophanales > Anoxybacillaceae > Anoxybacillus > Anoxybacillus sp. The sequence goes on from NZ_DAITON010000004.1 coordinate 44,709, forward strand.
TTGCGTGCTTCTCAAAAAGTAGTCAATATGTTGTTGAAAATGTTGAAACGAGCCGATATGGGAAATCGGAAGATCAGGCGAAGGAAAAAAAAATAATCCATCACGTTTTCGGTTCAAATCCCAATTTTTCCCCGAACCAAGATGATCCATTAACGAGCGGTATTGATACTTTGGAAAAATAGCGACACTTTCAATACCTGAGTTCACCATATTCGACAAAACAAAATCGATTAATCGGTAACGCCCAGCAAACGGGACAGCCGCAATCGAACGCTGGAGCGTTAAATCGTTCATTTCCTTCTTATATGTTGTAGCATCAATGACCCCAAGCATTAATTTTCCCACAGCTTTTCATCCTCTCTCTCTGAAAAATGTCCCAAAAGCCCCTCTGTTACAAGAATAACTTCCCCTTCAGATGAACTAGCATAAATCGAAGTTCCGTCTGGAATTTCTATGTTCGGTGGAACAATTGCTTTTTCAATGTATACATTTTTTCCAATGACCGCATTGGGCATAACAACGCAATCTTTTACCGTTGCACCTTGTGCAATGTGCACCCCTTGAAACAACACAGAATGCTCTACATACCCTTCAACAATGCATCCTTCATTCACTAAAGATTCTTTTACTTGCGCATATGGAGCAATATATTGCGGTGGCTCATTCGGATTGACAGAATAAATGCGCCACGTATGATCGAATAAGTTTAATGCCGGGGTATCTTCGAGTAAATCCATATTTGCTTCCCATAAACTCTTTACTGTACCGACATCTTTCCAATATCCTTTAAATGGATAGGCAACAAGTCGCTTTTTTTCATCGATAAGTAAAGGGATAATATCCTTGCCAAAATCATGGCTCGAACGATCGTTGCGATTGTCCATTTCCAAATATTCTTTTAAAACAGACCATTTAAAAATATAAATGCCCATGGAGGCTAAATTATTTTTCGGATGAGCTGGCTTTTCTTCAAACTCAACAATTTCCATCTCCTCATTTGTGTTCATAATGCCAAAACGACTCGCTTCTTCCCATGGCACTTCAATAACAGAAATCGTCACATCTGCCTTTTTCTTGATATGGTATTGCAGCATATACTCATAGTTCATTTTATAAATATGGTCACCGGAAAGAATGAGCACGTACTCGGGATCATATTGCTTTAAATAATTTAAATTTTGATAAATCGCGTTTGCTGTTCCTTTATACCACCGCATTTCAGACGATTCTGCATACGGTGGAAGAACGGCCACCCCTCCATGTTTTCGATCCAAATCCCATGCACTACCAATTCCAATATACGTATTTAACTCTAGCGGTTGATATTGAGTCAGCACGCCAACTGTATCAATACCGGAATTGGCGCAATTACTTAATGTAAAATCAATAATGCGATACTTTCCCCCAAACGGCACAGCGGGCTTAGCTAAATTTTTTGTTAATGAACTTAACCTACTTCCCTGTCCCCCTGCGAGCAGCATAGCGACGCACTTTTTTCGTACCATAGCTTTCCTTCCCTTCTCTTTTTCTAGTTGGCCGTAAAATAGTGATAGCATACGGCGGAATCGTCATTCGAATGTGGTACGGCTTTCCGTGATACGGTTCTTCACATGCCTTAAGTGGCTTTTTGTTTATATGTCCCGCACCACCGTACATCACATCATCGCTGTTGAATACTTCCCGATATGATGTCAGAAATGGCACACCAATTTTGTAATTGTCATATACAACATTTGTGAAGTTACAAACAACAATTAGCGTATCTTCCTCTTTTTTTCCGCGCCGAATAAAAGAAAAAATACTTTGTTCAGCGTTGTTCACATCAATCCATTCAAACCCATTTGGATCATGATCATATTCATATAGTGCTTTTTGTTTTTTATAAAAATACGTGAGGGATTTCACGTAATCATCCATTTTTCGATGCATATCAAAATCAAATAGCACCCAGTCGAGTTGTTCTAAATCTTTCCACTCATCAAACTGTCCGAACTCTCCACCCATAAATAATAGTTTTTTTCCTGGATGAGTCATAAAATAGCCGTAAAGCAAGCGAAGTTGGGCGAATTTATCCCAATAATCGCCGGGCATCTTATTCAGTAACGATTTTTTTCCATGTACTACTTCGTCATGAGATAAAGGTAAAATAAAGTTTTCCGTATAAGCATAAAGTAGAGAAAACGTCATTTTGTGATGCATATGTTTTCGTTCACCCATGCCCGTTTCCATATAACTTAACACGTCGTTCATCCAGCCCATATTCCATTTATAGTTAAATCCTAACCCGCCATCATACGTCGGCGCTGTTACTTTCGGCCAATCAGTTGAATCTTCTGCAATCATTAGCACGCTTGGATCAAAAGCAAATACAACTTCATTCAGCTTTTTTAAAAATGAAATCGCATATGGATTTGGATGCAGCACATCGCTGTTCGGCCAATAAAGCATGTTCGCAACAGCATCGACACGAAAACCGTCAATATGATAATACTGCAGCCAAAACAGAGCATTTGAAATTAAGAAACTATGCACTTCCGGCTTTCCTAAGTCAAAATTCGCCGTTCCCCAAACAATATTTTCGCGATCTTGCACATTCACATATTCATACGTCGGTTCACCATCAAACATATACAATCCGTGTGCATCTTTACAAAAATGTCCAGGGACCCAATCTAAAATGACACCAATTCCTTCTTGATGGCACCGATCGATGAAATACATCAAATCGTGTGGCGTTCCATACCGACTTGTTGCAGCATAATAACCTGTTCCTTGATATCCCCACGAGCGATCGAGCGGATGCTCAATAAGTGGTAACAACTCGATATGAGTAAATCCATGTTCAACAACATAAGGAATTAACTCATCTGCCATCTCCCTATATGTATAAAACTGCCCATCATCTTTCTTTTTCCATGTACCAAAATGAACTTCATAAATAAACATAGGTTGGTCATAAACCCGTTTACGTTTTTTCTTCCTTTGCCACGCCTGATCATTCCATTTATATCCATCTAATTCATATACAATAGAGGCAGTATTGGGGCGTTCTTCTGCATAAAACGCGTATGGGTCAGCTTTAAGAAAGGTGCGTCCATCTTTTGTTATGATTTCGTATTTATATAGATGCCCTTCTAAATTTTCATGGACAACAATCATCCATACTCCTTGTTCATTTATTTTTGTTAATTTATGTTGTTCCCCGTTCCAGTTGTTAAACGTTCCAACAAGCCGAATTTCTTTAGCATGTGGAGCCCATACACAAAAACGAGTGACAATCGTTCCATCTTGTTTCACTAAATGCGCGCCAAATAATTGATAACTTTGATAAAATGTTCCTTCATGGAATAAATGCATCTGCAAATCAGTTGGACTCATCGTTAACAAGCGCCTTCTCACCCTTTCTGAAATAAAATGTTCAAAAACAATTACGTACTGAATATATTACACAAGGCTATATAAAATTCCTGTAAGAAAATTAAGATATTTTTCGACATTGTTCAACAAATCACATAAAAAATGTGACGAAATGAAAATCAATATGAACGTTCATATAATTATCACTTGAGTAGCAAATGATAATTATATAAAATAGTTTATAGTAATTATTATTTATATTTTTTAATATTAAATTTAAATAAGGGGAATGCATAATGTACGATTATCATCACTTGCCACATATGAAAGCACAAACTGCGTCAAAAAAGGCGCTTTGGACGACATTGATATTAACAACTTTTTTCACGATTGTGGAGATCATTGGAGGCATTTTATCCAACTCCCTCGCCTTGTTGTCAGACTCGGCACATATGGCTTCTGATGTCATTGCATTAAGCTTAAGCATGATTGCGATTTACTTAGCTTCCCGTCCGCCCAATGAAAGATTCACGTTTGGCTATTTACGTTTTGAAATTATTGCGTCATTTTTGAATGGCCTAGCGCTCGTGATTATTGCTATTGGGATTTTCATTGAGGGGATTCGTCGTTTTATTCATCCTGAAAACATTCAGTTTTCACTCATGTTAACGATCGCAACGATCGGTTTTGTCGTTAATCTCATATTAACCATCGTCTTAAGTAGGAGCATAAAGGAAGAAGAAAATTTAAATGTAAAAAGCGCATTATGGCATTTCATTGGTGATTTATTAAGTTCCATCGGTGTCATTATTTCAGCCATACTCATTTACTTTACAGGGCTATATATGTTCGATCCGCTTATTAGCATCGTGATTGGTACTATTATTTTTATAGGCGGGGCAAAAATTGTTCGTGAATCATATTTTATTTTAATGGATGCCGTGCCCCCTCAATTTGACATCGAGCGTATTCGCACCGATATTCTCGCTGTTGAAGGGGTTGAAGATGTACATGAACTGCATATTTGGGCCATTTCAACCGATCATTATTCTTTAACAGCGCATGTTCTTATCAACGAATGCATCCAGCCATTTTGCATCATTTTAGCTATTAATGAACTGCTAAAGGAAAAATACAATCTCTCTCATGTAACTGTTCAGGTGGAACATCCATCTATTCATCAACATGGCGAGTATGGAAAAAAGTTTTTAGAAAAGAGAAATGACGTGAGTGAACCGTACGAAAATGAGGATAACTTAGCGGACTTTTAAAGTCAGTTTGTTGAGAAAAACGATGCATCTAATACAAAAAAGTAGGGCTAACCTTACAAGGTTAGCCCTACTTTTATTAGTGACCCGTACGGGATTCGAACCCGTGTTACCGCCGTGAAAGGGCGGTGTCTTAAC
>NZ_DAITON010000005.1:0-44807 GCF_036834105.1 Anoxybacillus sp.
TTCGCTTGTCACACTCGGGCTAGTTGAGCGCTAGCGCTCAACTAGCACCACGGGTGATATAATGTAAAAAAATAGTCGTTGGAGTGAAATAAAATGGAAAAAATGATGATGTCACAACTAAATGAATGGATTTTTTCCCGCAAAGGAAGCGTCGAGCGAGAAATATTAGCAGCCGGAAGAAAACAACGTGTGCGTTTGCGCCCACGCGACAAAGAAGAAATGCGTATATTAGATGAACTATGTATAAAACGATGGAAAAAAGCTGAACAAGAAGGAAAAATTCGATATTTGGGCGAACGAGTGTGGTATTATGAATTCGATTAAAGAGGCGAAAGAAAAGCTACAATTCCTTCGAACGAAAACATCTTTTGAAAAAATGGTTCAAGTTACAGCCATTTTAACTAAGCTGTTAGAGCCGTACCGTATACGCCCGATTATTGTTGGGGGGCTTGCTGTGGAAATATATACGCGCGGCGATTATACGACCGTAGATATTGACTTAATTGTTAGTGATCGTGAGAAAGCAGGACAATTGCTCACTCAACTTGGTTTTACTCCATCGGGAAGACATTGGTATCATGATGAATTGTTTGTTAGTGTTGAAATTCCAAATGATATGTTGGAAGATGCTGATGATGATAAAGTGATTGAGTTGATGCTAGAAGATGGGTTGTCTGTTTATGTCATTGGAATTGAAGATATTATACTAGACCGTTTGCGAGCTTGCGTACATTGGAAATCAAGCTCCGATTGTGAATGGGCAAGAAGGATGTTTCTTCTTCATAAAGAGCGATTGCATTTCACATATATGGAGCATGTAGCTGAAAAAGACGGAACGATCAAACAATTAAAGAAATGGCTATAAATAAGAGCGGGGTCATGCCCGCTCTTATTTCATATCTCTTTTCAGTGATCGGCAACTCGTGGTAAGATAAAAGGTAGAATTTTGCCGAAATGGGAGATCGGCTGAATGGGGGAACTCGTTTGACGGATCAAAAAAAAACACGTGTGGTCGTAGATATATACGGACAACAATATTCGATCGTTGGCACCGAAAGCTCAAGCCATATTCGTCTCGTTGCGTCAATTGTCGACGATAAAATGCGTGAAATTAGCGCAAAAAATCCAACGCTTGATACGAGCAAGCTTGCTGTACTAACGGCTGTGAATATCGTTCATGAATATATTAAACTAAAAGATGAATACGAACGTCTTTTGAGAAAAATGAATAAAGAAAAGGATGATGACAGCGATGATTGATTTGCTCATTTGTTTCATCCTTCTTATGGGGCTAATGATCGGGTTGAAACGAGGATTTATTTTGCAGTTCATTCATATGACAGGCTTTTTGATTGCGTTTATCGTTGCATATAAATATTATGCCGAACTAGCTCCAAGGCTGAAGTTATGGGTGCCATATCCAAGCTTTGGAGACGGTGAGACGATGAAATTGCTCATCGAAAGCACTAACTTAGATGAAGCATACTATCGTGCGATTGCGTTCGCGATGTTGTTTTTGGTGACGAAAATAGTGATGCAAATCATCGGTTCCATGCTAGATTTTGTTGCTCAGTTGCCGCTTTTAAAAAGTGTAAACCGTTGGGCTGGCGGAGCGCTTGGCTTTGTTGAAGTATATTTGCTTGTATTCGTGCTTTTATATGTCAGTGCGCTCGTTCCTGTTTCTGCGATTCAACAACCGCTTCGCGACTCATTCATCGCAAGTTTGATCGTCAAACATACACCGATTTTGTCGAGTTTCGTCAAACAGATGCTCGTGCAATACATGGCGTAAAACTTCTCCGTTTGCGAGAAGTTTTTTCGTCAAAAGGAAGGGGATCAAATGGAAAAAAGCAAAAAAGAAGCGATTCGTTTGCTTGAAACGATCGCTTTATACATGGAAATAAAAGGAGAAAATCCATTTAAAGTGTCAGCTTTTCGTAAAGCAGCTTCAGCGCTAGAACGTGATGAACGTGCTTTGACCGACATTGGTGATTTTACGTCCATTGCTGGTATCGGAAAAGGAACGGCTACTGTGTTGCAACAATGGTTACAGGCGGGAACGAGCGATGTACTTGAACAGTTGAAAAAAGAAATTCCAGAAGGGCTATTTCCACTTTTAAAATTGCCGGGACTGGGCGGCAAAAAAATTGCCAAACTGTATCATGAGCTAGGCGTGACCGATATAGAAACGTTAAAAGAAGCTTGTTTAGCCCAGCGTGTGCGGCAGTTAAGTGGTTTTGGTGCAAAAACAGAGAAAAACATTTTAGCTGCGCTCGCTCATATGGACGCGCGCCCTGAACGGTTACCGATTGCTTTTATGCTTGAAGTGGCCGCCGATATCGAACGACAGCTTGAGAACATGAACGGCATTGAGCGCTTTTCAAGGGCAGGGAGCTTGCGGCGTGTATGTGAGACGATAAAAGATTTAGACTTTATTATCGCCACGACAGATGATGTTCTCGTTCGGACGCAACTGTTGCAGCTAGAACGCATTCATGACGTTGTCGCAAACGGTGAAACGAAAGTATCGCTACAGCTGCAATACGATTACATCGTCAATGTTGATTTCCGCCTCGTTTCCCCCAAACATTTTGCGACGACACTTCATCATTTTACTGGTTCGAAAGATCATAACGTTCGCATGCGCCAGTTGGCAAAAGAGCGGGGGGAAAAAATTAGCGAGTATGGCGTAGAAAACGTGCAAACAGGCGAAGTGAAAACGTTTGAAACGGAAAAGCAATTTTTTGCTTACTTTCATTTGCCGTTTATTCCACCGGAAATGCGGGAGAGTGGGAAAGAAGTCGATGCGTACGACGGAACACCGCTCATTTCTTTATCCGATATACGTGGCGATTTGCATGTGCATACGACGTGGAGCGATGGGGCGTTTTCGATTCAACAAATGGCGGAAGCATGCCGCCAAAAAGGGTATCGCTATATGGCGGTTACGGATCATTCGCAGTTTTTGAAAGTTGCGAATGGGTTAACGGTTGAACGACTGAAGCGGCAACAAGAAGAAATTGCACGCTTGAACGAAACATATGATGACTTTGTTATTTTATCTGGTATTGAAATGGATATTTTACCGGACGGTACGTTAGATTTTTCAGATGATGTACTACAAACGGTAGACTTTGTTATCGCATCCATTCATTCTGCTTTTTCGCAGCCGCAAGAAACGATCATGAAACGATTAAAAGAAGCGCTTTTGAATCCGTATGTGCATATGATTGCTCATCCGACTGGACGATTAATTGGTGAACGAAGCGGATACGATGTAAATATAGACGAATTGCTTCAGCTTGCGAAAGAAACAAATACGGTGCTAGAACTGAATGCGAATCCACGCCGTCTCGATTTAACGTATGCCTATTTACAAAAGGCGCAACAGCTTGGTGTGAAAATCGCCATTAATACGGATGCGCACAACGTTCGTATGCTCGATGATATGAAGCTCGGGGTTGCATTTGCGCGCAAAGGTTGGATTCGAAAAGAAACAGTTATTAATACGTGGGATATTGAACAGTTGAAGTCTTTTTTGCGAAAATGAACAGCTGGAGGGTTGACAGTGCATTTAAAAACGTTACACATTGTTGAGTTTGATAAAGTGAAAGCACAGCTTGCTTCATATGTATCATCCTTATTAGGAAAGGAGAAAGTCGAAGCGCTTAAGCCATCATCACGCTTTGAAGAAGTAGTGCGGTGGCAAGAAGAAACGGACGAAGCGGCGACCGTTCTCCGTTTACGTGGTCACGTGCCGCTCGGCGGCATATTTGATGTGCGGCCGCAAACGAAGCGCGCACGTATCGGAGGGGTGCTAAGCCCACATGAACTGCTTGATGTTGCAAGCACGATGCGGGCGGCAAGACAATTAAAAAAGTTTTTAGAAGGAACAGAGGCAGAACTTACGTATATGATGGCATATGCCGAGCAAATCGTTCCTCTAATTGAACTTGAGCAACATATATACCGCTGTATTGATGAAGGCGGAGAAATACTTGACGAGGCAAGCGACCGCCTTCGTTCGTTGCGCCAACAGTTGCGTGCGATTGAAGGGAGAGTGCGCGATAAGCTAGAGAGCATTATTCGCTCATCATCTGCGCAAAAAACATTATCGGATGCGATTATCACTATTCGCAACGATCGCTACGTCATTCCAGTAAAGCAAGAATATCGCCATACGTACGGCGGCATTGTACATGATCAATCATCATCTGGCGCAACGTTGTTCATTGAACCGCAGTCCGTTGTTGAATTAAACAATGAACTGCAACAATTGCGCATGAAAGAAAAGCAAGAAATGGAGCGCATTTTAAGCGAATTGTCTGCTTTTGTTGGCGAGTCGGCGTCAACAATTATGGAAAACGTTGAAGTGCTTGCGCAGCTTGACTTTTTGTTTGCGAAAGCAAAATATGCAAAGGCGATTAAAGCAACAAAACCGATAATGAACGAGCGTGGATATATTCGTCTCATTCAAGCACGCCATCCGCTCATTGCGCCCGATCAAGTTGTCCCAAATGATATTGAATTAGGAAGCGATTACACGACGATGGTCATTACAGGACCGAATACAGGGGGAAAAACGGTCACTTTAAAAACGATTGGCTTATTTACGATTATGGCGCAAGCAGGTCTACAAGTTCCGGCGCTGGACGGGTCAGAACTATCTGTATTCCGTGCCGTATATGCTGACATTGGAGACGAACAGTCGATTGAACAAAGTTTAAGTACGTTTTCGTCACATATGGTCAATATCGTTGACATTTTAAAACAAGTGGACGAGCATAGCCTCGTTTTGTTTGACGAGCTCGGAGCAGGAACAGATCCGCAAGAAGGTGCTGCGTTAGCGATTGCCATTTTAGACGAAGTGCACAACTTGGGAGCGCGCGTCGTAGCGACAACGCACTATCCGGAATTAAAAGCATACGGTTACAATCGCCGAGGTGTGATGAATGCAAGTGTCGAATTTGACATCGAAACGTTAAGTCCAACGTATAAACTATTGATCGGCATTCCAGGACGAAGCAATGCGCTCGACATTTCTCGTCGCCTCGGATTAGATGAGCATATTATTGCGCGTGCCCGCACGTACATTAGCGCGGAAAGCAATGAAGTTGAAAATATGATTGCTTCCCTAGAACAGAGCAAGAAGCGGGCTGAGGAAGAATGGGAGAAGGCTGAACGGCTCCGTCACGAAGCAGAGCAATTGAGAAACGAGCTAGAAAGGCAGTGGAACGAGCTGAATGAACAGCGCGATCGCTTGTTGGAAAAAGCGAAAGAGCAAGCTGAAGAAATTGTAAAAAAAGCGATGAAAACAGCGGACGAAGTCATTCAACATTTGCGCGATATGCAAAAACAACAAGCGGCTGTCTTAAAAGAACACGAACTTATTCATGCACGTAAAAAGTTAGAAGAAGCGATTCCACAACTGAACACAAAAAAGAAAAAAACTGTACAAAAACTTAACCATCCTTTACATCCAGGTGATGAAGTGAAAGTCATTCACCTAAATCAAAAAGGACAGCTTATTGAAAAAGTATCGGATAAAGAATGGATCGTTCAAATCGGCATTTTAAAAATGAAAGTGGACGAAGAGAACTTGCAGTACGTAAGCAGTCCGACGCCGATCGAAACGAAGCCGGTGGCGACAATTAAAGGACGAGATCATTACGTTCCGTTGGAGTTGGATTTGCGAGGCGAGCGGTATGAAGATGCGCTCTTACGTGTCGAAAAGTATATTGATGATGCGGTTCTTGCTGGGTATCCACGCGTCTCTATTATTCACGGAAAGGGAACAGGCGCGCTTCGGAAAGGGGTACAACAATATTTACAAAACCATCGCTCAGTAAAAAGCATTCGTTTTGGTGAGGCGACTGAAGGGGGAACAGGCGTCACCATCGTCGAATTAAAATAACAGGAGGAACTATGGGCGCTTTTTGGGAAAATGAAATGATTCATATTGCTGCGAATTTTAGCGTTGTTATTTTATGTTTAGTTTTATTTTTAGCTATTTTTGAACTTGTGACGAAATATAAAAATTGGGAAGAAATTAAAAAAGGAAATATGGCAGTAGCGATGGCGACCGGGGGGAAAATATTTGGCATTGCAAACATTTTCCGTTACGCGATTGACCATCACGATTCGCTTTTAACGATGATCGGATGGGGAGTTTATGGTTTTGTTTTACTACTTATTGGCTATTTCATTTACGAATTTTTAACGCCGAAGTTTAACATTGATGATGAAATTGCTAACGACAACCGAGCGGTAGGATTTATTTCTATGATCATCTCGATCGGTTTATCGTTTGTAATCGGGGCAAGTATACGTTGAGAGGAGAAAAAAATGGAAACACTAGCGAAAGTATTGCTCGTATTGTGCGGTGTATTTTTGCTTGTTGGTATCATATACTTGATGTTTTTCGCATAAAAGGGTGTCAAGAGACATCCTTTCCTTATTTTTTGATACAAAAATTTCTGAAAATATTATAAAATATAAATAATCTTATAACAAAGGGGGAAACGATATGGAGAAGCCATGGCTAGCGTTATATCCTCAACAAGTTCCTCATTCCATTGATTATCCGCGCAAGCCGTTGCAACAATTTTTGAGGGAAGCGGCGGAACAGTTTCCGCACAAAACGGCTATTCACTTTTTAGGGAAGGAGCTGACATATAAAGAAATATATGAGCAGGCGATCAAGCTAGCCTCATATTTGCAACAGCTCGGGTTACAAAAAGGGGATCGCGTGTCCATTATGTTGCCGAATTGCCCGCAGGCGGTCATCAGCTATTATGCTGTTTTGTTTGCTGGTGGCATCGTTGTTCAAACGAACCCGTTATACACGGAGCGAGAGTTAGAATATCAGTTAAATGACAGTGGTGCAAAAATCATTATTGCTCTCGATTTGCTCTATCCGCGCATCATGAAAGTGAAAGCGCATACAAAAATGAAACATATGATCATAACGAGCATAAAAGATTATTTACCTTTTCCGAAAAATGTATTGTATCCACTCGTTCAAAAGAAGCAAACAGGGATGATTGTACGCGTCAAACATGAAGGGGGCTGCCACTTATTTACGAAGGCATTGTCTCTTGCAACTGGTGAAGTGATAGAGACAGACGTGAACCCGGTGGAAGATGTTGCCCTCCTCCAATATACTGGCGGAACGACCGGTTTTCCGAAAGCTGCTATGTTAACACATTACAACTTAACAGCAAACACGTTTATGTGTACGAAATGGATGTACAAATGCGAGCGTGGTAACGAATCGATTCTCGGTGTGCTCCCATTTTTCCACGTATATGGGATGACAGCTGTCATGAACTTATCCATTATGGAAGGATATAAAATGATTTTATTGCCGAAGTTTGATGTGGAAACGACGTTAAAAACGATCGAAAAGCAAAAACCGACATTATTCCCTGGGGCGCCGACCATCTATATCGCGCTATTGAATCATCCAAATTTAAAGAAATATAATTTATCGTCCATTAAAATATGCATTAGCGGTTCAGCCCCTCTTCCGGTTGAGGTACAAGAGCAATTTGAAGCCGTGACAGGTGGAAAAATTATTGAAGGATACGGTCTAACTGAAGCCTCTCCCGTGACGCATTCTAATTTCATTTGGGATGGAAAACGAATTAAAGGAAGTATTGGGGTGCCTTGGCCAGATACAGAGGCGATGATCGTGTCATTAGAGACAGGAGAACGAGCCAATGTGAATGAAATTGGTGAAATTGTCGTTCGCGGACCACAAATCATGAAAGGGTATTGGAATCGTCCGGAAGAAACTGCCGCTACGCTTCGTGACGGTTGGTTATATACAGGAGACCTAGGTTATATGAACGAAGAAGGGTATTTCTTTGTTGTAGATCGAAAAAAAGATATGATTATTGCCAGTGGCTACAACGTATATCCGCGTGAAGTAGAAGAAGTATTATATGAGCATCCAAAAGTGCAAGAAGCTGTCGTCATCGGTGTGCCAGATGCTTATCGTGGCGAGACGGTAAAAGCGTTTGTTGTGCTCAAGGAAGGAGAGACATGCACCGAAGAAGAGCTTGACCAATTTATGAGAAGTAAATTGGCAGCGTATAAAGTGCCGCGCATTTATGAGTTTAGAAAAGAGCTGCCAAAAACAGCTGTAGGAAAAATATTGCGACGTGCGCTCGTCGAAGAAGAAAAAGAAAAGCAAAAATAACGTTCGGACGTTTTTTCTTGACACGCTTTTTACCTCTCTTTAAAATAAAAATATGAATGATTGTTCATTCATATTTTTGAAAGGGAGAATGCAAAGTTGAAACGTGACAAACCAAAGTTTAAACAAATTATTGATGCAGCTGTGATTGTCATTGCTGAAAACGGCTACCATCAAGCGCAAGTATCGAAAATCGCAAAGCAAGCAGGTGTAGCTGATGGTACAATTTACTTGTATTTTAAAAATAAAGAAGATATTTTAATCTCATTGTTCCAAGAAAAAATGGGCTACTTTATTGAAAAAATTGAAGAAGAAATAGAAGGAATTTCGAGCCCATCGGAGAAATTGTTCTTGTTGATTCAAAAGCATTTTGAAATGCTAGCGGCAGATCCACATCTAGCCATTGTTACTCAACTAGAGCTTCGCCAGTCGAATAAATCACTACGTCTGAAAATTAATGAAATTTTGAAACGGTATTTAAAAGTCGTTGATTACATCGTGCAAGAGGGCATTGATAAAGGGGAATTTCGTTCAGATCTAAATGTGAGGCTTGCACGCCAAATGATTTTTGGGACGATTGACGAAATGGTGACGACATGGGTAATGAATGAGCAAAAATACGATCTCGTCGCCTTAGCGAAGCCGGTTCATCAACTGTTAACGAAAGGTTGTTGTGCATAAAGCGCAACAACCTTCCGACATACATGAAGGAGGGGGAATCATGTTTTCCGTTCAACAAGAGGGGCATGTCGCGGTGTTGACACTTCACCGACCGCCAGCGAATGCATTGGCATCTTCTGTTTTGAAAGAGCTTTCAGAACGACTTGATACTCTAAAAGAAGACGATCAAGTACGTGTCATTATTCTTCATGGGGAAGGAAGATTTTTCTCAGCTGGTGCGGATATTAAAGAGTTTACAGCGATTGAAGCGAGTGAACAAGCAGCGGAACTTGCTCGTGCCGGCCAACAAGTAATGGAAAAAGTTGAACAATTTCCGAAACCAATTATTGCAGCGATTCACGGTGCTGCCCTCGGTGGAGGACTCGAGTTGGTTATGAGTTGCCATCTACGTATTGTAGCGGAAAACGCCAAACTCGGTTTGCCAGAGTTGCAGCTTGGTATTATACCGGGATTTGCTGGAACGCAACGCTTATTGCGTCACGTCGGTATGGCGAAGGCGCTCGAAATGATGTGGACAAGCGAGCCGATCACAGGGGTTGAAGCTGTACAATGGGGATTAGCGAACAAAGCAGTGCCAGAAGAACAGTTGCTCGATACAGCGAAACAAATCGCACAAAAAATTGCCCAAAAGAGCCCGATTTCCGTCCAAGCGGTGTTGCAACTTGTGAATGAAGCGCGAACAAAGTCGTTCCATGAATGTGTGGAAAAAGAGGCGCAACTCTTTGGGCAAGTGTTTGTGACTGATGATGCAAAAGAAGGCGTTACAGCATTTATCGAAAAACGAACACCACAGTTTCGAGGAAAATAAAAGGGGGAGAGAAGCATGAACATTTTCGTATTAATGAAACGTACGTTTGATACGGAAGAGAAAATTGTCATTCAAAACGGAAAAGTAAATGAAGAAGGAGCGGAGTTTATTATTAATCCGTACGATGAATATGCGATTGAAGAAGCCATTCAAGTACGTGACCAACACGGTGGAGAAGTAACAGTTGTCACAATTGGCAACGAAGATGCGGAAAAAGAGCTTCGTACTGCGCTTGCGATGGGGGCAGATAAGGCAGTGCTCATTAACATTGAAGACGACGTAGAACATCGTGATCAATATACAACAGCAAAAGTGCTTGCACAATATTTAAAAGATAAAGAAGCTGATTTAATTTTAGCCGGGAATGTAGCGATTGACGGTGGCTCTGGTCAAGTTGGTCCGCGTGTTGCTGAATTGTTAGGCATCCCATATGTGACGACCATTACGAAGTTAGAAATTGATGGAACGAATGTAAAGGTCGTGCGCGATGTTGAAGGGGACGAGGAAGTTATTGAAGCATCGTTACCGCTATTAGTGACGGCACAACAAGGTTTAAATGAGCCGCGTTATCCGTCATTACCGGGCATTATGAAGGCGAAAAAGAAGCCGCTTGAAGAGTTAGAGCTCGATGATTTAGATTTGGAAGAAGACGATGTAGAGGCGAAAACGAAAACGATTGAAATCTTTTTACCACCGAAAAAAGAAGCGGGAAAAATTTTGCAAGGAGATATGGCCGACCAAGTAAAAGAACTCGTTTCACTGCTTCATACAGAAGCGAAAGTCATTTAATAGGGGGATGAGGATTATGGCAAGAAAAGTATTAACATTAGCAGAAGTGCGCGATGGAGCGTTGCGTAACGTATCATTTGAAGCGATTGCAGCTGCAAAGACGATCGCTGAAGGTGGAGAAGTTGTTGCTGTCGTTGTCGGAGCGAGCGTTCGCTCGTTAGCTAACGAACTCATTGCTTACGGCGCAGATCGTGTTGTTGTCGTTGAACATGAAAAGTTAGCGACATATACGCCAGATGGCTATGCCCAGGCGCTGCAAGCTGTTGTCGAGCAAGAGAAGCCAGAAGGAATTGTATTTGGACATACTGCACTCGGCAAAGATTTATCTCCGAAACTTGCGGCTAAATGGCAATCTGGGCTCGTTTCTGATGTCGTCGCTGTCGAAGAAACAGGGGGGAATATCGTCTTTACAAGACCTATTTATTCTGGTAAAGCATTTGAAAAGAAAATTGTTACAGACGGTTTAATGTTTGTTACCGTTCGTCCGAACAACATCGCTCCGCTTGAAAAAGACGAAAGTCGTACAGGTGATGTCGGCGCTGTTCATGTAGAAATTAAAGATTTGCGTACGATCGTCCGTGAAGTTGTACGTAAAACAGCTGAAGGCGTCGATTTATCTGAAGCGAAAGTCATTGTTGCAGGCGGTCGAGGCGTGAAAAGTGCCGAAGGATTTGAACCGTTAAAAGAGTTAGCGCGTGTGCTTGGTGGTGCAGTCGGAGCATCACGTGGGGCTTGTGATGCAGGATATTGTGATTATTCGCTTCAAATTGGTCAAACAGGAAAAGTCGTTACGCCAGATTTATATATCGCATGCGGCATTTCAGGAGCTATTCAACATTTAGCAGGAATGTCGAACTCAAAAGTCATTGTAGCGATTAATAAAGACCCAGAAGCTAACATTTTTAAAGTGGCAGACTACGGAATTGTCGGTGATTTATTCGAAGTCGTTCCGCTTTTAATTGAAGAATTTAAAAAAATAAAAGTACATGCATAAGGCAGAGCATCATGCTTTGCCTTTTCTTTGCGGCATATTTTTTCGTGGGATGGAAATAGTAGAAGCGAAGCAAATCATTGGCGTGATGAATACGTTCAATGGTATACTATGTGCATGGCATTGAAATATGTGAGGAGGAATGAACAAATGGCAATTGTAAATGCAACAGACTCAACTTTTGTAAATGAGGTAAAAGATGGTGTTGTGCTCGTAGATTTTTGGGCTCCATGGTGCGGACCTTGCAAAATGATTGCACCTGTATTAGAAGAAGTAGATCGTGAGCTCGGTGACAAAGTAAAAATTGTAAAAGTAAACGTTGATGATAACCCTGAAACTGCAGGAAAATACGGTGTGATGAGCATTCCAACACTATTTGTTTTTAAAAACGGTGAAGTCGTTGATAAAACAGTCGGTTTCCAACCGAAAGAATCGCTTGTCGGTCTTCTAAGCAAACATTTATAATTTATCGACCTCGGATCATATGCCGAGGTCTTTTTTTTAAAAAAATCATTGACATTGAAAATCGTTCTCCTCTATAATGATAACGGTTAATGATAATCGTTATCAAAAAGGGGGATACATACGCAATGAAAAAACGTCAACTAAAAGCTGTATTTGCTATGTTTTTATTAGCAGGAGGTGTGCTTGCTGGTTGCGGTCAGGAGAAGACAGAGACGACGGAGAAGAAAGAAGAAACGAAAGTAGAAGAGCAAAAAGAGGAGCAACAGCCTGCTGAAGCGGAGCAAGCGGAAGAGCAAGTAAACGTTCAAGCTCTCCTTGATGCTTACAAAGCAATGAAAACAGAAACAGACAAGGCGAAGGAAGGACAGCCTGTCGACTGGAGCATTGTAGAAAAAACATATACAGAGCAGTTGCAAAAACCGATGAACGAACTAGATGGGACGTTTGCTCAAACGGTTGAAGCAGCCATTCAAGGCGGAAAAAGCGGGGAGTTAAACGTTCATCCAGCACGTCAAATTGTAGATAAAGTGACGCAATCATATTTTTACCAATTACAAAAGAAACTACAAAAAGACGTTGTCGCTGCACTTGAAGCTGGCGATCAGCAAAAAGCAACAACGTTGTTTGAACAAATTAAGTTGCTCGCGGCAGAAGTTTTCGTTCCAACAGCAATGAAGCGTGATGAATATTATCAATTGACGGGAGAATCTAGCCTTGAGCAAAGCATTAACGCTGGTTTAGCAGCTCAAGAAGAAGCATTAAAAGCAAACAACGTAGACGATTTTAAAGTGTACATTCAGTTGACGGACAAATCAATTTATCGTAGTTACTACTTGGCATCTAAATCATACGCTGAGAAAATTGAAGCGGGTGTAAAAGAAGGCAAGCCGGAAGATGAACTAAAAGGTCAGCAGGCAGAAGCGTGGGGCTTTTTCCAAGCGATCAAAGGCTCTTTATCTGAAGGGGATGAAGCCGCTGCAGCACGTTTAGATGAAATTTTGTCATTAAATAACGACTACAAAAATATTCAAGCAAGTGAAGTAAGTGCATTATATGCGAAAGCATTGTTTGGCAAAATGAAAGGCTATCATGAGAAAGCACCAGCGCAATTAGATGAAAACAATATTGTGGAAGCGAAAGTGAAAGCATTAGAAGGAAATATGTTTTTAAAGGCGATCGAGTTAGATGTCAAAGCAAAATTAGGTGAGCAGAAGGCAGCGGAAGTGTTTGCGACAGCAGAAAAATGGTATAACGCGATCGCAGAAAACAAAAAGGACGAAGCTGCTCAGCATAGTAAAGCTGTGCTTGACGCTGTAAGTGCTATTGTTCAATAAAGTAAAAAGGCCGCGCATAACACGCGGCTTTTTTGTTGTGATACAATAGTAGCGCATAAACGATAAGGGAGTTAAATAAATGAAAAAAACATGTATTACAGGTGGAGCAGGATTCATCGGTAGTCATTTAGGGAAGAGATTGCTTGAGCTTGGACATGAGCTGATCGTCATCGACAATTTTCATCCATACTATTCAACGTGTCGGAAACAACGACAGCTTCAACAAATGAAAGATGTCGGTTTTTTTCATTTTTATAACGTAGATATTCTTCAGCTTGATGCGTTGAAACACATTTTTTTCGAGCACCAACCGGATGTTGTCTTTCATTTGGCTGCGCTACCCGGCGTACAGCCATCGTTAACGGATCCGCTCACATATATTGATTACGATGTAAAAGGAACGGTAAACGTATTGCAAGCAGCTGGAGAAGTGGGGGTACAGCACGTATTGTTTGCTTCTTCTTCTTCTGTATATGGCAATCAATCATGTCAGCCGCTAAAAGAAAATATGGCAAACGGGCACGTCATTTCCCCTTATGCCGCGGCGAAATATAGCGCAGAGTCGTTTTGCTATGCCTATGCACATATATACGGCTATATGGTGACGATTTTTCGCTACTTCACTGTATACGGCCCATGGGGACGACCGGATATGGCGATTAGCACATTTATTCGGAAATTGTTGCGAGATGAACCGATTACAGTATATGGCGATCATACAGCCCGCGATTATACGTTTATTGATGACATTGTAGACGGAATGATTCGGGCGTTAGAACGAAAAGGAAACAGCGATGTGTTTAATCTCGGTGCTGGCCAACCGATCACGATGAAACAACTGCTTGCTGAGCTATGTACACATTTTCCGTATATGCGTGTTCATTATGAAACGCCGCGGCTTGGTGATGTCGTAGCAACGTGGGCGGACATCACAAAGGCAAAAGAAGAAATTGGATATATGCCGCGCACATCGTTCCGTGAAGGATTAGCGAAAACGATCGAATGGGCGAAGCAATATGAAAAATAAAAAACTGAAAATAGTGATACGGCTCATTAGTCTTTTATTTATTGCGGCATTTATATGGATGACTATTCAACATTTTGATACCGAACTGTTGTTTAGTCTTATGCACAAGCTTGTTGCGCAGCCGTGGCGTACGGGTTATATGGTAACGATGTATGGACTTGCTTTCGTTTTTCGAGCGCTAGCATGGCGTTGGTATTTGCCCTATGCTCGTTTTCAAACGTGCCTAGACGGCTTATTTGCAAGTTTATTTATGAATCACATTTCCCCGATAAAAATTGGGGACGTTGCGCGCATAGGGGTGTGTGCAACAAAAGAGCGCATGCCATTCCCTATTGTCGCTCAATCTGTCGTTGTGTTGCGTCTCCTTGATTTGCTCGTTTTGTTTTTGTTTGCTTCATTTGGAGCAATTGTTTATATGCATACGATGACAAGCTCGTTTCTTATTTTTCCCCTTATCGTTGGCGGTGCGTCCGTCGTGTTCGTTGTGCTTATACGCATGTTCCCGTCATGGCTTCAAGAACATAAGCAACATTGGAACATGGTATATCATAGCCGACGCTTCGTACCTATTTTCGTTTCTGTCGTATTGAGTTGGGTATGTGAAGCTGTTGTGCTGTTTGAAATGGCCAAAATGGTTGCTTTTCCTCTTTCGTTTGCGGAAGCGCTGTGGGTTAATAGCATGGCGGTTGGTGGACAAGTATTTCAAATGACACCAGGGGGATTAGCAACGTATGAAGCGGTGATGGCATTTGCGTTAACGCGCATTCACTCCAATTGGGAACAAGCTTATGCACTTGCGTTAGTAACCCATTTGTTTAAATTTTTATTTTCTTACGTCGTTGGGGTATATGTGTGGTGGCGTATCCCGACGTTATGGTCATTCGTTCGAAAGGAGAGGGAAGCGTGAAAAAAGCGTCGAAAATTGAAAAGATCGCCGCAAGATGTTGGAATTTGTTGAATGAAGGGAAACCGTTTACTCCGATTTTTGTCGTAGGAACGATGCTTATTTTCCATTTGTCTGACGGCGTCACGTTAGGGGAAACGAAGCGATGGTTCAGTAGTTTTTTACTTACTGTTCCTCTTTTTGTACTATACTACGTATATGACTATCCGTTATTTTTACGTAATTATTTATGGGTTCCTTATGTGCTTTTTTTAGTCGTTTGGTCGTTCGTTCCGACAAGCTTACTTTTGCTTGCGGTTAGTCTTTATTTCTTTTTCACCGTTTTCTTTTGGGGAACGTTGTATTACCATTTACGAATTGGAACGACATGGTTGAATTTTACTCGTTTCTGGAAATTAGTGTTAAAAAACAGCGATTCGACGAGCGGAAATGCGCAAGAGCAGTTGCCGAAAGTGTTGTTGCTTCTTTCTGTATGGGAATATGGCGTGCAGCATAGCGTACATGTACCGTCACTTAGTGTGTTTTATATGTTTGTTTTCGCATGGTCATTTCTGTTGCACCGATATTTATTTGATTGGAAACCGAAAGTCATCGATCACTATACGAACAATGTGCCGCCAAATCACGAACCGTTAAGTGATCGTGTCATTGTTATCGTTATTGATGGGATGAGAAAAGATCGTTTTGAACAAGCGAACGCTCCATTTTTAAAGTCAATGCGTGCAAGCGGAACAGATTTTACACAGATGGAAACAGTATACCCAGCCCGAACGGTCGTCTGCTTCACGTCGATGCTCACAGGAACGTATCCGTTTGAGCACGGCATTCGCTCAAATATGGTATGGAAGCTAGGTATACGCGTTGAAAGTATTTTTGACTCACTTCGAAAGGTCGGGAAAAAAGGAAAAGTACTCGGCATCGCTCATCTTGTCGATTCCCTAGGAAATGATGTCGAAACAGTAACAGCTGTCATGCATAATGATGTGGCAGATCGCAACATTATAGAGCGGGCAAAACAAATCATGACCGAACAAGATTTACACTTATTTGTCATTCAGCTCATTGGAACAGATCAAACAGGACATAGCCGTGGTGTGCATTACGATGAATACGTACAAAAAATCGAGGAAGCTGATGCGCTTATTCGGGAATACGTTGAGTGGCTACAAAAACAAGGGAAAATGGAGAATACGACGCTCATCGTTTGCGCTGATCATGGACAAGCAGACGGAATTGGTGGCCACGGCCACTTAGATGAAGGGGAACGATACGTGCCGTTTTTCATGTATGGCCCGGTTATTGAAAAAGGAAAACGGATTGATGATAAACATAGCCTCGTTTCCCTTGCGCCGACGATCGCTTATTTGTTAGGAGCGCCATATCCAAGTCATAGCCGCGGACCAGTATTAACCGAAGCGATAAAGAAAGAAGGGAGAAAATGAAGGTAATTGTATTTTTGCCAGCACACAATGAGGAGGAAGCGGTCGGAGAAGTTATCCGTCGCATCCCGAGGCATATTGAGCCGAATATCGACGTATACGTACTTGTTGTTGATGACGGATCAACCGATCGTACAGCTTACGTCGCAAAGGAAGCTGGGGCGGATTTCATCTATCGACATGAGCGAAACCGAGGGTTAGGTGCAGCTGTACGCACCGGCTTGCAACAATGCGTTGAACTTGGGGCGGATATTGGCGTGATGATTGATGCAGATAATGAATATCCACCAGAGCAAATACCGGATCTTGTCATGCCTATTTTACGTGGGGAAGCTGATTATACGATGGGATCGCGCTTTTTAGGGACGATTCATGGAATGAAATGGCATCGCCGAATGGGAAATTATATGTTTACGCTCATCCAATCGCTATTATTAAAAACATGGATTTATGACGGACAATCAGGAATGCGAGCATTTTCTCGACAAGCGATGGAGGAAGCAGAAATTATTCACGATTATAATTATGCGCAAGTGTTAACGTTAAATTTAGTTCGCAAAGGATTTCGATTAAAAGAAGTGCCCATTGTATATCAAGTGAGGACGACAGGACAATCGTTTATTAAATTTACGGCGTATATGAAACACGTTCTCCCTGCGATCGTAAAAGAAATGCGCCGGCCTGTGAAACGAAAGTACATTCGTTCCGCTCAACACCGCTAGAGAACGATCTCTAGCATTTTTTCTTGACAATCAATATGATAATTATTATCATTATCATCGGAGGAGGAGATCGGATTGAAAAAAATATTACTTTTCTGTTTATGCATCGTATTCATTTTTACTTTAGCACCTACATCCTCATTCGCTTATTCGTACGGTGACCCGAACGAAGAAGCAGTAGCGGAAGCGTATAAAGAGATGGTAGCGAAAGTGCAAGAGAACAAGTTTGATGAAGTGAAAGCGATTTATGAAACGGTCCAAAAAGAAATTGATATGCACATGGGACCAGAGCCGTCAGCGCTCATTTTAGAAGCGATCGAGAACGAAGATGCTGACACCATTGTTTCGGCAATGCAAAAAGTGCTTGTGTTAAACGTTGCCCGCCGTTTACAAAACGTCGAAAAAAACTTTGATAACTACGATACAAGCAAACGTTTGTTGGCGAAAGCTTTTGCTACATATAAAGCACTTTCTCCAATTGTACAACAAAAAGATGCACAACTGGACGAAAAATTAAAACAACAGTTTGATCTCGCCCTTCAATCACTCGGAAATCCGGGGTTGTTTGGAGTCGGGAAAAAGGAGTCTAATATCGATCAATTTAAAGAAAGTAAGCAAACGATTTTACAGGCTCTTCAAGATCAGTTTGAATTAGAGAGCGTAGAGACAGGGCATTTTACGGAAGAAGACTTAGATCGATTAGCTGCGGCAAAAAAGAGAGAATGGACGGATTTGTCTGATGTGAAAAACTGGATTCCACTTCTTGTTATTGCCGGCTTCATTGTAGCTGTTGTGCTGTATGCTATGAGAAAACGGAAGTAAAGAAAGGGGACGGACGCGTTGGAAGTTCAAGCACTGCTCATTACGTTTCGCGAGGCGTTAGAAGCTTTATTAATTGTTGGGATTATTACATCGTATTTAAAGCGTATTGATCAATCGCGCTATGTGAAATATGTTTGGTTGGGCGCTGGGTTAGCCGTTTTTGCTAGCGCGCTCGTTGCTTTATTGTTTCAAGTCGTGCTTACCGGTTTCTCAACGATGGCTAGTGAAATGTATTTAAAAGTGGGCATTATTTTCATCTCTTCCATCTTGCTAACGCAAATGGTGTTTTGGATGGCGGAGCATAGTAAAGATATAAAAAGCAGCATGGAAGGAAAAATGAGCAAATACGTGTCAAAAGGCGACGTGTTTGGCATGGTCATGCATTCGTTTTTAGTTGTGTTGCGCGAAGGGGTTGAGACTGTCTTTTTCTTCGCTGCTATCACAGGTGGTAACATCGGAGCTGTCGTTCAGGGATGGGGAGCAGTGACGGGCTTAACGATAGCCGCAATTGTGAGCTATATGTTCTTTAAAGGAACGATGCGCGTACCGTTGAAAACATTTTTCAAAGTCACAGGCGCATTTATTATTTTGATTGCTGCTGGGTTGCTTGTGCAAGGCATTTCCATGTTGCAAGATTTAAAAATTATTGGCAGCGTCATGCCGCACGTTTATGATATTACATGGTTTATGCCAGAGCATCCGATCGACCATGAGCATTTCGTGCGTGATACAGGTCAAGAACCTATTCTTTCTGGTGATGTTGGCATTTTCCTTAAAGCGCTATTTGGTTATTCCTCTATGCCTTCGTTAGAAGAAGTGTTAGCATACATCGGGTATTTTGTTGTTATTTACTTACTTGTGAAAACGCGTTATGGCACAAAAGAAGAAAAAAACGAAAAAAATGAGAAGGTGCTTGAACAACAAGTGATGTAAAGTACAAGGGGAGAGCCTTGTACTTTTTTGCTTAGGGGGGGGGCTGATTGTGCGAATCGTTTCAATGGGGATGTTGTTTGCTGTGTATATGACGTATATTGTATATGCTAGTCCGTTTGCTGCAACATGGGACGAGGTCGACTTTGCGCTGGCGCTTGATCGATACGACTTGTTTGCGATGCAACCGCATTTTCCGGGATATCCGTACTTTATTTTCGGCGGCATGCTTATTCATTTGTTCGTTGATAATGCCGCCCAAGCACTTGCGATTTGGAACGGGTTGCTCATGATGAGTGCGACCATTCCGATTTACTTGCTTGCTAAAACATACGGAAAAGAAGCATATGCGCTCGTTGTTACTGCCCTTGTCCATTCGCTCAGTTATGTGATGCTCATGGTGTCGCAACCGATGTCTGAAGGAAGTGCGCTCGCTGTTTTATGGTGGTACGTTTGGAGTTTAGAACGCGCACTTCGCTCGGATCACATTCGTGTACAACTTTTGCCGCTATTGTTATTTAGCGTCATGCTCGGCATGCGTCTATCATACATTCCGTTTGCTGTCGGCATATTGTATGTTTGGTGGAAGCGTAAGTATCGATTTAAACAAATCTTGCTATATAGTTTGGCGGCATTGATGTTTCAATTCGTTTGGATCGTTGCCGTTGCTGTAACGGAAGGAGCTGGATTTTGGCAGCTCGCTCTTTCGTTTACGACAGGTCATTTTACACAATGGGGGGGAACGGTCTCAACGGACGAAGCGCCGCTTTGGCGGCGAGTGATGACGCTTATTTTTTATAACATCATATGGACAGGGATGGCTAAACAGTCGTTATGGTTACTAGGCTGTTTTATTGTTTTCTTTTTTATGACGTGGAAGGGCATAGTTGTTCCACCTTTGTATCGCTTGCTTTTATTTATTTATTTTCTTTGGGCACTGTTTGCGCAAAATATTGAAAAGCCGAGACATATATTACCGCTTGTCGTCATCATGTCATTTTTTTTGTTTGTGAGTACGCTTCAATCCTTATCCCGTTTGAGGCTTACAATGATGCTCATTTTGCTTTTTTCCCAAACGGTGATAGGTGTGCAAGCTGTCAAGAGCCAAGCGACGCAGTTGCCAGCGACGTATCAGTTAGCGTATGATTTTGAGCAGAAAGAAGAGCGTTTCATTTTGTTTACGTGGGAAGAAACGCGCGTGCTCGAATATTTACGTGTGTCCTTTCCGCATGAACGCGTCTTTTCATTCGACGTTTTCCAAAGGGAGAAAGCGATGTTTCCGCATGCGAAAGTGTATGTAACTAATCATGTCGTCAAGGGGTTTCAAGCGCAAGGAATAGACGTTCGTCCATACATTCGTCCAGTTCGAACGTATCAATCAAGCATATTATCTGATCCGGTGTACGGGCGCATTACTGTATATGAATGGAGAGAGGAGGAAAAACGTGAATGAGCGTTTGAAAGAAAAGTTAGCGATTTTACCTGATCAACCAGGATGTTATTTAATGAAAGATGTTCACGGAACGGTTATTTATGTCGGGAAGGCAAAAGTGTTGAAAAACCGTGTTCGCTCGTATTTTACCGGTACGCATGACGGAAAGACGCTCCGTTTAGTGAACGAAATTGCTGATTTCGAATATATCGTGACGTCCTCCGATTTAGAGGCGCTCATTTTAGAAATGAATTTAATTAAAAAATACGATCCGAAATATAACGTCATGTTAAAAGATGACAAAAGCTACCCGTTTATTAAAATTACAGGGGAGAAACATCCGCGCCTCATCATTACGCGTACGGTGAAAAAAGATAAAGGAAAATATTTTGGTCCGTATCCGAACGCCCATGCGGCACACGAAACGAAAAAACTGCTCGATCGTTTATATCCGTTGCGAAAATGCGAAAAAATACCGAAAAAAGTTTGTTTATATTATCACATGGGGCAATGTTTAGGGCCATGTGAGTATGAAGTGTCAGACGAAGAAAATAAACGAATCGTCGAGCAGATCACTCGCTTTTTAAATGGCGGATATAAAGAAGTGAAAGAGCAATTGACGGAAAAGATGATGGAGGCAGCAGAACAGCTACAGTTCGAACGAGCAAAAGAATACCGCGATCAAATTGCGTATATTGAATCGTTAATGGAAAAACAAAAAATGATTTTACACGATTTTGTTGACCGCGATATTTTTGGATATGCGTACGATAAAGGATGGATGTGTGTACAAGTATTTTTCGTGCGCCAAGGAAAGCTGATTGAGCGAAATGTTTCGATGTTTCCGTTATACCAAGAGGCTGAGGAAGAATTTTTAACGTTTTTAGGACAGTTTTACAGTAAAGATTACCATTTAAAACCGCGTGAAGTTGTGTTGCCGCGGGAAATTGATGGCGAGATGGCGATGAATTTGCTTCATGTGCATGTCGTGCAACCGAAGAGTGGAAAAAAGAAAGAGCTTGTCGATTTAGCATGTAAAAATGCACAAATGGCGCTACAAGAGAAGTTCTTTTTAATTGAGCGGGATGAACAACGAACGATTCGAGCGGTTGAGCGTTTAGGTGAGGTGCTAGGCATTCAAACACCGCAACGAATCGAGGCGTTTGACAACTCAAATATTCAAGGAACAGACGCTGTAGCGGCCATGGTCACATTTATTGACGGAAAGCCAGAAAAAAAAGAATATCGGAAATATAAAATAAAAACCGTGCAAGGTGCTGATGATTATGAGTCAATGCGCGAAGTCATTCGCCGACGGTACATCCGCGTGTTGCGCGAGCAGTTGCCACTTCCTCAATTAATCATTGTCGATGGCGGGAAAGGGCAAATACAAGCGGCAAAAGAAGTGCTCGAGTGTGAACTCGGACTATCGATCCCTGTTGCTGGTTTAGTGAAAGATGAGAAACATCGAACATCTCATTTGTTATTTGGCGATCCGCCGGGCGTTGTTTCGCTAGAGAAAAATAGCCAAGAATTTTATTTATTGCAACGTATTCAAGAAGAGGTACATCGTTTCGCTATTACATTTCATCGTCAAGTGCGATCGAAATCTGCCTTTTATTCGATTCTCGATCAAATTCCGGGTGTCGGAACAAAAAGAAAACAAGCGTTGCTGCAACATTTTGGATCGATCAAAAAAATGAAAGAAGCAACGGTGGAGCAATTGCAAGAAGCAAACATTCCGAAACATGTTGCTCAAAAAATTTACGAAACGCTTCAAACGTATGAAAGCTGACCATCATCGGTCAGCTTTTATCTTTTCGATCCCATTTTACAGTAAACAAAACGGTTTTTGTGCGCCGCTTTTGTTGTTCGAATGCTTCTGTCACACATCCTTTTTGTTGTTCAAACTGTTGAGCAAGAAAGCCAGCCTCGAGTTGAAACGTGCATTCTCCACCGTAGTCGAAACGCATGGCGACAAGCGACCCATCTAATTGAAACTCACAGCTATCCTTTTTCTCCTCAAGCAGCGATAGGTTTCCCCAACCGGCATGTTCAAAAAAGGCGATGACGTCATCCATTGTAGCTAGCGGATACTTCCTTGCTAAATCTTTTCCAGCCCAATACAAAATAAATGGGGTTTCTTTTCCAAATAAATTTGGCAGTAATTGTTGACGAAATAAAAAGTCGCTAAAAGCAGAAATGCTCGTTTGTTTCCATTGTTCATATCCGCTCACGATCATTCTCCTCTCTATCTTTCATTATATCGAATGATGACGTGAAAAACAGTATTGACTTTTTTTCATTTCGAATTTCACTAGAATTATAGTTGTTTTAAAATTTGAAATGATTGAACATTTCGTGAACACCTTTTCTTGACGCTCCTACATTGTGGGAGTACAATGAATGTGACAATAATCAATGGAAATGGAAGTGTTTACACCTCTATTGATCATTGTCTAGTAAATGCGGATGGGAGCGCGTAGAAAAGAAAGATGATCATTTTAAGGGGGGTTATGTATGGCACAAAATCGAGAGTTTTTTTACCGTCGACTTCATTCGTTGCTTGGGGTCATTCCAGTCGGGCTATTTTTAACGCAGCATTTAGTAGTTAACCATTTTGCAACAAGAGGAGCAGAAGCGTTCAACAAAGCGGCAGCATTTATGGAGCAATTACCGTTTCGTTATTTTTTGGAAATTTTCATTATTTTTCTTCCGTTATTGTTCCATGCCATCTACGGGCTGTACATCGCATTTACAGCACAAAACAATGTAAGTCGCTACGGATATTTCCGTAACTGGATGTTTATGTTGCAACGCTTAACGGGGATTATTACGCTTATTTTCGTTGTATGGCACGTATGGGAAACGCGCGTCCAAGCTGCATTTGGTGCAGAAGTAAACTATGACATGATGGCGAACATCGTTGCCAACCCGTTTATGCTTGCATTTTATATCGTTGGAATTGTTTCTGCAGTATTTCACTTTGCGAACGGGCTATGGTCGTTTTTCGTTAGCTGGGGCATTACAGTGACTCCTCGTTCACAGCAAATCTCTACATACGTGACAATGGGGATTTTTGTCGCGCTTTCGATCGTCGGTATACGAGCGATTTTAGCATTCGTTTAATCCACAACATTGGAGGAGTGAGGAGACATGAGTAAAGGAAAAATTATTGTTGTTGGTGGAGGTCTTGCCGGCTTAATGGCAACGATTAAAATTGCCGAAGCAGGCGTGAAAGTAGATTTGTTTTCATTAGTTCCCGTTAAACGATCTCACTCTGTTTGTGCGCAAGGTGGCATTAACGGTGCGGTCAACACAAAAGGGGAAGGCGACTCGCCGTGGGAACATTTTGACGATACGGTGTATGGGGGAGACTTTTTAGCTGATCAGCCTCCGGTGAAAGCGATGTGTGAAGCTGCACCGGGCATTATCCATTTGCTTGATCGCATGGGTGTTATGTTCAACCGCACGCCAGAAGGATTGCTTGATTTCCGTCGCTTCGGCGGAACGCAACATCACCGAACGGCGTATGCAGGGGCGACGACAGGACAGCAGCTTCTTTATGCGCTCGATGAGCAAGTGCGTCGTCACGAAGTCGCTGGGCTTGTGACAAAATATGAGGGTTGGGAGTTTTTAGGCGCAGTTTTAGATGATGAACAAGTTTGTCGCGGTATCGTCGCACAAAACTTGACGACGATGGAGATTAAAGCGTTCCCTGCCGATGCAGTCATTATGGCAACAGGTGGTCCGGGGATCATTTTTGGAAAGTCGACAAACTCGATCATTAATACAGGATCAGCCGCTTCGATTGTTTATCAACAAGGTGCGTATTATGCAAACGGGGAATTTATTCAAATTCACCCGACAGCGATTCCGGGCGATGATAAGCTCCGCTTAATGAGTGAATCGGCACGTGGAGAAGGCGGACGAGTTTGGACGTATAAAGACGGAAAACCTTGGTATTTCTTAGAAGAAAAATATCCGGCTTACGGAAATCTCGTACCGCGCGATATTGCAACGCGTGAAATTTTCCATGTGTGCGTCGACTTAAAGCTCGGTATTAATGGCGAAAACATGGTTTATTTAGACTTGTCGCACAAAGATCCGAAAGAACTCGATATTAAGTTAGGCGGCATTATTGAAATTTATGAAAAGTTTATGGGTGAAGATCCAAGAAAAGTTCCAATGAAAATTTTCCCTGCCGTCCACTATTCGATGGGTGGATTATGGGTTGACTATGATCAAATGACGAATATTAAAGGACTATTTGCCGCGGGTGAATGCGACTTCTCCATGCACGGAGCAAACCGTCTAGGTGCCAACTCGTTGCTCTCCGCTATTTATGGCGGTATGGTCGCAGGGCCAAAAGCGGTTGAATATATGAAGGGGCTTGAAAAGTCAGCGGATGCGATGCCTTCTTCTTTATACGATCGTTACTTAAAACAAGAAGAAGAAAAATGGGCTCAAATTATGGCGATGGATGGAACAGAAAACGCCTACGTCTTGCATAAAGAACTTGGCGAATGGATGACAGATAACGTAACGGTCGTTCGTTACAACGACAAGCTATTAAAAACAGATGAGAAAATTCAAGAGCTGCTTGAGCGGTATAAAAACATTAACATTAACGACACAGCCAAATGGAGCAACCAAGGGGCGTCATTTACGCGCCAGCTTTATAACATGTTGCAGCTAGCTCGCGTCATTACGCTTGGAGCGTACAACCGCAACGAAAGCCGCGGGGCGCACTATAAGCCGGAGTTTCCTGAGCGAAATGACGAAGAATGGTTAAAAACAACGATGGCAAGTTTCACGCCGGATGGTCCATCGTTCCATTATCGCGATGTGGATACGTCACTCATTAAACCACGCAAGCGCGATTATACGAAAAAGAAAGGGGAAGTGAAATCATGAGCGAAAATAAAACGATTCGGATCATTGTCACAAGACAAGACCGTCCGGATACCGCCCCTTATGAAGAAGAATTTGTTATTCCGTATCGTCCGAATATGAACATCATTTCGGCGCTCATGGAAATTCGCCGTAATTCGGTCAATGCAAAAGGTGAAAAAACGACACCTGTTGCTTGGGAAATGAACTGTTTAGAAGAGGTTTGCGGTGCGTGTTCGATGGTGATTAACGGGAAGCCGCGACAGTCGTGTACAGCGCTTATTGATCAGCTTGAGCAGCCGATTCGTTTAGAACCGATGCGCACGTTCCCAGTCATTCGCGACTTGCAAGTGGATCGCAGCCGCATGTTTGATTCGTTGAAAAAAGTGAAAGCGTGGATTCCGATTGACGGAACGTACGATTTAGGACCAGGGCCGCGCATGCCAGAGCGTAAACGCCAATGGGCATACGAATTGTCCAAATGTATGACGTGCGGAGTATGTTTAGAAGCTTGTCCAAACGTCAACAGCAAATCAAACTTTATCGGTCCAGCACCGCTTTCGCAAGTGCGCTTATTTAACGCACATCCGACAGGAGCGATGCATAAAGCGGAGCGTCTTGAAGCCATTATGGGAGATGGTGGATTAGCGAACTGCGGAAATTCACAAAACTGTGTGCAATCTTGTCCGAAAGGTATTCCGCTTACAACATCTATTGCGGCATTAAACCGGGCGGCAACGATTCAAATGTTCCGCAATTTCTTCGGCAGCGATGAAGTGTAAATACAAGGTCGGCTCTTACAGAGTCGGCCTTACGTTTCATATATAGGGGGGAGAAATTTGAAAATATCTTATATCGATGACATGAAAGCATGGGAGCAGCGCTTTTCCTTTTTTCATCCGGTGCGCGTCCGTTTTTCTGAGACGGATATGTTTGGACATTTAAACAATACAGTGCCTTTCGTATATTTTGAAGAAGCGCGCATCGCGTTTTTTGAGCATCTCGGTTTTATGGGGGACTGGGTTGGAAAAGAACAAGATGCCATTCCAGTCGTCGCCAACTTACAATGTGATTTTTTACAACAAGTATACTTTGGTGAGCAGCTAAAAATTGGGGTGAAGGTTGCTCATATTGGGAATTCTTCTGTTGATTTACATTATGTTGGGAAAAAACAAAATGGAGCAATCGCATTTACAGGTCGTGGGACGATGGTTCAAATGTCAAAAACGACAGGTAAAGGGGTGCCTTGGGACGAAAGCGCCCGTGCGCGATTAATAGAAAACATGTAACCGTTCAACCCTTTCTTGCATACGATATGTTGACTAAATATATACCCATCCGTTTAGGTCTGGTAAAAGCAAGGAGGGTTATCCAATTGAATCAGAAGCCGCTGCTCACAAAAAGGGAACGGGAAGTATTTGAACTGTTGCTGCAAGACAAAACAACGAAAGAAATTGCTAGTGAACTATTCATTAGCGAAAAAACAGTTCGCAACCACATTTCGAATGCGATGCAAAAGCTTGGAGTAAAGGGGCGCTCGCAAGCTGTTGTCGAATTGCTTCGAATGGGGGAGCTTGAACTATAACGAGAACCGGCTTGCCTTTTCGTCTTAGGCAGCCGGTTTTCTATTGCTTTGATGTGTGCTATAATGAAAGATGTTTTGTCATACATCAACAAAG
Source organism: Anoxybacillus sp. (assembly GCF_036834105.1). NCBI lineage: Bacteria > Bacillati > Bacillota > Bacilli > Caryophanales > Anoxybacillaceae > Anoxybacillus > Anoxybacillus sp. The sequence continues at coordinate 27,117 of NZ_DAITON010000005.1, forward strand.
AATGAGGCGAATACATTGGAAAGACCAATTGGAGTGATTGATTCGGGTGTTGGTGGATTAACGGTTGCACGGGAAATCATGCGCCAGCTACCAAAAGAACAAATTGTATATTTAGGAGATACGGCACGTTGTCCGTACGGTCCAAGACCGCGGGAAGAAATTCGACAGTTTACGTGGGAAATGACAAATTATTTGCTTCGCTATGACATTAAAATGCTTGTGATCGCCTGTAATACAGCAACAGCGGTTGTGCTTGAAGAAATTCGGGACGCGCTTCATATCCCGGTCATTGGCGTTGTTCATCCCGGGGCCCGCACCGCGTTAAAAATGACGAAGAACTATCATATCGGTGTCATTGGTACGATCGGGACAGTACAGAGCGGAGCATACGAACAGGCATTAAAGTCAATTAATAGCGATGTAAACGTGGAGAGTTTAGCGTGCCCGAAATTTGTTCCTTTAGTTGAGAGTGGACAATTTGAAGGCGAGGAAGCAAAACAAATTGTTGCTCAATCGCTTGAACCATTAAAAAATCGGCCAATCGACACACTTATTTTGGGGTGTACACATTATCCTTTACTCAGCCCAATTATTCAACAATATATGGGAGATGACGTGAAACTCATTTGTTCTGGCGATGAAACGGCACGTGAAGTGAGCACAATTTTGCATCATAGCGGTTTGCTGTATACCGGAAATAAACGTCGAAAGCATATATTTTTAACAACCGGACCGAAAGAAACGTTTCAACACATTGCAACGAAATGGTTTGGTCATCCGATTGAACATGTCGAAACGATTCAATTATCGTAAAATCCTTCGCATATGGCGAAGGGTTTTTTTGTTCTATTTTTTTGGATGGCTCGTATACATAGTAGTACAAACCGTGTGAGGAGGGGAGTCCATGCGCCGTGCGTGGGTCATTGTAACAATGTTTATCTTTATGTTATCAGGATGTGGGCTATTTGGAGGTGAAAAAGCAACAAAGGAAATTGATCCGCCAAAAGATGTAACATACGTAGAAGATGAGAAATCATTGCAAGAGCAAGAAACAGCAGAAAAAGAAAAAGCGACCGAGACGGTGCAGCGCGAATTATACTTGATTGATAAAAATGGTTTTGTCGTTCCACAAACATTTGCCTTGCCAAAAACAAATGCCGCAGCTAAACAAGTGCTCGAATATTTAGTAGAAAACGGTCCAATTTCACAGTTGCTTCCAAATGGATTTCGTGCAGTGTTACCAGCTGACACACAAGTATTAAGCGTCAATTTAAAACAAGATGGCACGCTTGTTGTCGATTTTTCAAAAGAATTTGCGAATTACCGTCCAGAAGATGAAAAACGCATTCTACAGGCTATCACGTGGACAGTAACACAATTTGATAATGTAAAACGTGTAAAAATTCGCATGAACGGCCATGATCAACATGTCATGCCGGTCAACGGAACACCAATTAGCGACGAACTGAGCAGAGACGATGGAATTAACATTGAAACGAACGGTGTTGTTGATATTACAAATACGCACCCGGTCATCGTCTACTTTTTAGCGCAAGACGGCAAACAAACGTATTATGTGCCCGTTACACGCCGCGTACCAAATAGCGAGCAAGATGAGTTAGCAGCTGTTGTGAATGAGCTAATTAAAGGGCCGAGTTACGGCTCTGGGTTATTAAGTGATTTGCAAGCGGATGTGAAGTTATTAGAAGCACCAAAATATGAAAACGGGAAAGTGACGTTAAACTTTAACGAGGCGATTTACGGTAGCGTGGAGAAAAATGTTGTGTCGACTCATGTGCTCAATTGTTTAGTATTATCATTAACTGAACAACCAGGGGTAGAAAGTGTAGCGATTACAGTAAACGGAAAAGCGGAATTAGTTGATGAAAGTGGAAAACCGTTATCAGAACCGGTAACAAGACCGCAAAATGTGAACACAGGTAGTTTTTGAAACCAATTTTTTGCTATACTATATAAAGATTCATCGTCGAGAGGCAGTGTTCCTGCCTCTTATTTTCGTGATCATATATTGAGGAGGATTTTGTGTGAGAGTAGATGGCAGAACAAATGACGAACTTCGTCCCGTACATATTGAACCGAACTATTTAAAACATCCGGAAGGGTCTGTGCTTATTTCGATTGGTGATACGAAAGTCATTTGTACAGCAAGTATTGAAGATAAAGTTCCGCCGTTTATGCGCGGAGGCGGGAAAGGGTGGATTACTGCGGAGTATGCGATGATTCCACGTGCGACAGAACAGCGAAACATTCGCGAAGCAAGTAAAGGAAAGCTATCTGGGAGAACGATGGAAATTCAACGATTAATTGGTCGCGTGCTTCGCTCGGTTGTCGATTTGCAAAAATTAGGTGAAAAAACGATTTGGATTGATTGTGATGTCATTCAAGCGGATGGTGGAACGCGTACCGCTTCAATAACCGGTGCATTCGTTGCAATGGCGTTAGCGCTCGGAAAAATGGTCGAAGACAAAAAGTTGCCGATGCTCCCTATTACAGACTTTTTAGGTGCCACATCTGTTGGCATTGATGAAGAACATGGCATTATTTTAGATTTAAACTACACGGAAGATTCGAAAGCGCATGTCGATATGAATATTGTCATGACTGGATCGGGTCGCTTTGTTGAAATTCAAGGAACAGGGGAAGAAGCAACATTTTCATATGAACAATTGCTCGATTTACTAACTGTTGCTGAAAAGGGCATTTATGAACTTATCGCCTTGCAAAAAGAAGCGCTCGGCTCGCTCGCTGAACAAATTGTGCAAAACCGTTCGGAAGGAGAAGAAACGAAGTGAAACGAATGATTATCGCCACAAAAAACAAAGGGAAAATCGCTGAGTTTCAGCAACTGTTTGCCAAAAAGGGAGTCGAAATTCGTTCGCTTCTTGACTATGATGACGTGCCAGATGTTGAGGAAACAGGAAAGACGTTTGCAGAAAACGCTATATTGAAAGCGACGACAATAGCGAAGATGTTTCAAGAACCGGTCATTGCGGACGATTCTGGGTTAATCGTTGATGCGTTGCATGGCGAGCCGGGTGTATACTCGGCTCGCTATGCTGGCGATGGAAAAAATGACGAAGCAAACATGGAAAAAGTGCTGAACAAGTTACAAGGTGTGCCTTTTGAACAACGCACAGCGCGCTTTCATTGTACGCTAGCAGTCGCAAAGCCGAACGGTGAAACAACGACGGTCGATGGCGTATGTGAAGGATATATTACAGAAGAGCCGATCGGTAAAAACGGTTTCGGATACGATCCTATTTTTTTCGTTCCTGAAAAACAATGTACAATGGCTCAATTGACAAAAGAGGAGAAAAACGAAATAAGCCATCGTGCTAAAGCGTTACGACATCTTTTAACTGTTTGGGACAAGCTGTTTGAAGAGGGGGAATGAGCCGTGAACGTATTGGTCATAAGCGACAGTCACGGATTAACGAACGAGTTGCAAACGATTGTTTCGCGACATAAACAACATGTCGATGCTGTTATTCACTGCGGTGATTCCGAGTTACCAAGCGACCATGAGGCGTTGCAAGGCATGCTTGTTGTGCGAGGAAACTGCGATTACGAACGCCGTTTCCCAACCGATCTCGTGGAAGAACGAAACGGTGTTCGTTTTTTCATTACACATGGGCACTTGTATAACGTTAAAATGACGATGATGAATGCGTATTATAAAGCGAAAGAAGTCGGGGCGCACATCGTTTGCTTCGGCCATTCTCATATTGCAGGGTGCGAACAAATCGATGACGTTCTTTTCATTAATCCAGGAAGCATTTTCTTACCGCGCATGCGTCGCGAAAAAACATACGCCATGCTTCATATCAACAACAACACGACAACTGTATATTTTTACAATATAGACGGACAACTGCTAGATGACTTAACAACCACATATAAAATACAATAGGGGCAAGAAAATTCCACCGCCCCTATTGACATTTTTCATAAACATCATTACAATAACAATTGTCCAAACCACGATATGTCCCAGTAGCTCAGCTGGATAGAGCAACGGCCTTCTAAGCCGTCGGTCGGGAGTTCGAATCTCTCCTGGGACGTTAACGATCCTCTTGCACAGGCAAGGGGATTTTCGTTTTTTATATGTCATGGCTCAGCTGGATAGAGCACGTTTGAGCGCACCTCATTGAATACACATCAGCGTACCGCACGAACCGCATCTTGAGTAAACGAAACGGAGTGCGGGACGACAAAGCCTTCTAAGCCGTCGGTCGGGAGTTCGAATCTCTCCTGGGACGTTAACGATCCTCTTGCACAGGCAAGGGGATTTTTTTAGTTAGTCAAAAAATGTTCAAATTTTTTATTTTCACTCTTTTCCTTGATATATCAATTATGTAAGCGGATACAAAACATTTTAACTAATCGAAATAATCAAAAAATTCGATGAAATGGTATTGACTGTTTCAGTAAATGAGCGTATGATAATTTTCAAATAAATCTAACAAAAGTCGTAACAAACATAAGAAGCAAGAGACGGCGAACAGGGGAAGAGGGGAAAAACATTGAGTGAACAGTGGATTTTTCTAAACGATGAATTTGTAACGAAAGAAAATGCGAAAATCTCTGTATACGATCACGGCTTTCTTTATGGGGATGGGGTGTTTGAAGGCATTCGCGTGTATAGCGGCAACGTGTTTCGAATGAAAGAACATATTGACCGTTTATACAATTCAGCAAAATCCATTTTATTAAACATTCCGTACACAAAAGAAGAATTAACAAATATTATCGTCCAGACGGTGCAAAAAAACGGATTTGAAGATGCTTATATTCGTGTTGTTGTGTCACGCGGCGTCGGCGACCTTGGCCTTGATCCATATAAATGCAAAAAGCCGCAAGTTGTTGTCATCGTTGAGCCGTTAGCAATCTTTCCAAAACATTTATATGAAACGGGCATCGAAGTCGTTACGGTAGCGACGAGACGAAATCGTCCAGATGTATTAAGCCCGAAAGTCAAATCATTAAATTATTTAAATAACGTATTAGTGCGAATTGAAGCACATTTAGCAAACGTGAGCGAAGCGCTTATGCTCAACGATCAAGGATACGTGGCAGAAGGCTCAGCCGACAACGTGTTTATCGTCAAAAACGGCGTGCTATATACGCCGCCAGGATATGTCGGGGCGCTTGAAGGCATTACGCGCGATGCGATTATCGACATCGCTAAAGACCTCGGCTATGTTGTAAAAGAGGAGCCGTTTACGCGCCATGACGTATATACGGCAGATGAAGTGTTTTTAACAGGAACAGCTGCGGAAGTCATTGCGGTGGTGAAAGTCGATGGCCGCGTGATTGGCGAAGGTGTACCAGGGGAACATACGAAGCGATTGTTGGAAGAGTTTCGTAAACGAGTAGTTGCTGAAGGGGTAAAAGTATATGCTCCCCAAAATGTAAACGCAGGATGATAACTAAATAAAGAAAAAGCGTTGAAGAGGATAAGTAGCAAACGGGTTCGGCATCTACAGAGAGCCGGGGAAGCTGAAAACCGGTGGTGTCTCCGTTTGTGAACTCCCCTCGGAGCGCCGTCCTGAACAATTCATTTCAGTAGGGGCGGACGGGTGCATGTCACTCGTTATTAAAACGAGCGCTGCGATGTTAGTCGCGTGCTCCTGAGGTGGCTTTTGCCACGAAGAAGGGTGGTACCGCGGAAAGGATGCAAGCCTTTTCGCCCCTTTGGTCTACATGGACCGATGGAGGGGCGAGAAGGCTTTTCTTATTTCACATTTTTTTAGGGGTGAAAAAATGGCAGCGAATATGAAAGTGAAAGAAAGAGTAGCAAAAAAGCAAACGTTATGTGGGGCGCTCATGTTAATTGAAGCGCTCAAAGCAGAAAACGTGAAAGTCATTTTCGGGTATCCAGGAGGTGCTGTATTACCGATTTATGACAAGTTGTACGAATCAGGAGTATTTCACGTATTGACACGTCACGAACAGGGGGCTATCCATGCGGCAGAAGGATACGCTCGCATTTCAGGAAAGCCTGGCGTCGTCATCGCTACATCGGGACCGGGTGCGACGAATATTGTAACAGGTTTAACGGATGCGATGATGGACTCTATCCCTCTCGTCGTTTTTACAGGGCAAGTAGCTTCTAGCGTCATTGGATCTGATGCCTTTCAAGAAGCAGATGTATTAGGTATTACAATGCCAATTACAAAACATAGTTACCAAGTACGCGACGTACAAGAGCTGCCAAAAATTATTAAAGAAGCGTTTCATATTGCAACGACTGGGCGACCAGGTCCTGTGTTAATTGATATTCCGAAAGATATGTCTGTCGCAGAAGCGGAGTTTGATTACGAACAAGATGTACAGCTGCCAGGGTATCAGCCGACAACAAAGCCAAATCATTTACAAATTCGCAAGCTCGTTGAGGCGGTAAGCCAAGCGAAGCGCCCAGTTATTTTAGCTGGTGCTGGTGTTCTTCACGCGAATGCGCATGAGCAGCTAAAACAATATGCCGAACAACAAAACATTCCGGTTATCCATACGCTTTTAGGACTTGGTGGTTTTCCGGCCGACCACCCGCTATTTCTTGGAATGGCAGGTATGCATGGAACGTACACAGCGAACATGGCGTTGTATGAATGCGACCTTCTCATCAATATAGGTGCACGATTTGATGACCGGGTGACCGGAAATTTGGCGCACTTTGCACCGAAAGCGACAGTTGCTCATATCGATATCGACCCAGCGGAAATCGGAAAAAATGTACCAACAAAAATACCGATTGTCGGTGATGCAAAAGAAGCGCTCATGCAACTAATTGAGCAAAACGGAAAGCGCCCAGACGTATCCGAATGGCTCAAACAGTTGAATGAATGGAAACGAGAATATCCGCTTATGTACAAACATGAACCAGGTGTATTAAAACCACAACGGCTTATTGAACTCATTCATGAATATACAAATGGCGAAGCGGTTGTAACGACAGATGTAGGGCAACATCAAATGTGGGTTGCTCAATATTATAAATTCAAACGACCGCACCGTTGGGTTACATCAGGCGGGCTAGGTACGATGGGATTCGGCTTGCCGGCGGCAATCGGCGCTCAACTAGCGCAACCGGAAGCAACGGTTGTAGCGATCGTTGGAGACGGCGGATTTCAAATGACATTACAAGAGTTGTCAGTCATTCAAGAGTTGAATTTGCCGATTAAAATTGTCATCGTCAACAATCAAGCGCTCGGCATGGTTCGCCAATGGCAAGAAATTTTTTACGAGAAACGATACTCTCATTCGCTTATTCCAAATCAGCCTGATTTCGTGCGTTTAGCCGAGGCATACGGCATGAAAGCGATGCGTGCGACAACGGAGGAAGAGGCGGAATACGTATTGAAAGAAGCGTTTGCGACGAATGCGCCAGTTTTACTTGATTTTCATGTGCATCCAGGTGAAAACGTATATCCGATGGTTGCCCCAGGAAAAGGATTACATGAAATGGTGGGGGTGAAATGGTGAAACGAATTATTACAATGACGGTGAACAATCGTCCAGGCGTATTAAACCGTATTACAGGTTTGTTTACAAAGCGGCATTACAACATTGAAAGCATTACAGTTGGTCATACCGAATCAGAAGGTGTTTCACGCATGACGTTCGTCGTCAATGTAGAAGATGAACGCATTGCTGAACAAATTACGAAACAATTAAACAAGCAAATTGATGTATTAAAAGTTGTAGACATTACAGATCAAGCGATTATCGTTCGAGAGTTAGCATTAATTAAGGTAGCCGTCACACCAGCGACACGTGGTGAAATTTATACGCTCATCGAACCGTTTCGGGCGTCCATCGTCGATGTAGCACGCGATAGTCTCGTCGTCCAAGTAACGGGCGAGCCAGAAAAAATTGACGCACTTATCGACTTATTAAAGCCGTATGGACTAAAAGAAGTTGCAAGAACAGGAACAACAGCGTTTCCGCGCGGCTCACAACGCGCATCATCAACAAATAAATCACTATTTATTATTTAAAGGAGAGGATTTTATTATGGTAAAAGTATATTACAATGGCGATGCAAACGAAGCTTATATTCAAGGGAAAAAAGTAGCAATTATCGGATACGGTTCTCAAGGTCATGCCCATGCACAAAACCTTCGCGATAGCGGCGTCGATGTAACGATCGGACTGCGTCCGGGGAAGTCGTGGGAAAAAGCAGAGCAAGATGGCTTTGTCGTCTTGCCAGTAGGAGAAGCAACAAAACAGGCCGACATCGTGATGGTTTTACTTCCAGACGAACGTCAACCGAAAGTGTATAAGGAAGAAATTGCGCCAAACTTGCAGCCGGGTAACGCGCTCGTGTTTGCGCACGGATTTAACATTCACTTCAATCAAATTGTTCCACCGAGCGATGTGGATGTGTTTTTAGTCGCACCGAAAGGGCCTGGTCATTTAGTGCGTCGCACATATACGGAAGGAGCAGGTGTACCTGCATTGATCGCTGTATATCAAGATGTGAGCGGTGAAGCGAAAGAAACGGCGCTCGCTTATGCGAAAGCGATCGGTTCAGCTCGAGCGGGCGTGATTGAAACGACGTTTAAAGAAGAAACTGAGACAGATTTATTCGGTGAACAGGCCGTTCTTTGCGGGGGATTAACAGCGCTTGTCAAAGCTGGATTTGAGACGCTTGTAGAAGCTGGATACCAGCCGGAAATTGCATACTTTGAATGTTTACATGAATTAAAGCTTATCGTTGATTTAATGTACGAAGGCGGTTTAGCAGGTATGCGCTATTCGATTTCTGACACAGCGCAATGGGGGGACTTTGTGACAGGGCCACGCATCATTAATGATGCAGTGAAAGCCGAAATGAAAAAAGTGCTTGAAGACATTCAAACGGGTAAGTTTGCGAAAGGGTGGATTTTAGAAAACGAAGCGAATCGCCCAGAGTTTAACGCGATCAATCGCCGTGAAAATGAGCATTTAATTGAAGTAGTTGGTCGTGAGTTACGTAAAATGATGCCGTTTGTCAACGCTAAACAGAAAGACGTGGTGACGGTTGGTGCGAAAAATTAATATTTTTGATACGACGTTGCGTGATGGCGAGCAGTCTGCAGGCGTCAATTTAAACTTGCATGAAAAGCTCGAAATTGCTCGACAGTTAGAACGCCTCGGTGTAGATATCATCGAGGCGGGCTTTCCTGCCGCATCGAAAGGTGATTTCCAAGCCGTTCAAGCGATCGCCCAAACCGTCCGCAACTGTTCAGTAACAGGTCTTTCTCGTTCTGTTCAATCGGACATTGACGCGGCATGGGAGGCTTTAAAAGACGGGGCAGAACCGCGATTACACGTATTTATCGCAACGTCGCCCATTCATATGCAATATAAGTTGCGAATGACACCCGAGCAAGTCATCGAAACAGCTGTGGAATCTGTTCGTTACGCGAAAAAATATTTTCCGATTGTACAATGGTCAGCAGAAGACGCATGTCGAAGCGATCTTCCGTTCCTTGCGACGATTGTTGAACGCGTCATTGAAGCGGGGGCGAACGTCATTAACATTCCAGATACAGTCGGTTATATTACTCCGAAACAATATGGCGACATATTCTCTTTTTTAAAAGAAAATGTTCGGAATATTGAAAAAATTAGCTTATCTGCGCATTGTCACGATGATTTAGGAATGGCTGTTGCTAACTCGCTCGCGGCCATTGAGGCGGGGGCGACGCAAATTGAAGGGACGGTGAACGGGATCGGTGAGCGTGCCGGAAACGCTGCGATTGAAGAAGTTGCGGTGGCGCTTTATATTCGTAAAGATTACTATCAAGCAGAGACGCGCTTGAACTTACAAGAAATTAAACGTACGAGCAACTTAGTAAGCAAGTTGACAGGAATGATTGTCCCACCAAATAAAGCGATCGTCGGTAAAAACGCTTTTGCTCATGAATCTGGTATTCATCAAGATGGTGTGTTAAAAGAAAAAACGACGTACGAAATTATATCTCCGCAACTTGTTGGGGTGCAATCGAATGCGATGGTGCTTGGGAAGCATTCGGGTCGTCATGCGTTTCGAACACGCATTCAAGAGCTTGGGTATTCATTAACAGATGAAGAGGTCAATCGTTTGTTTGGCCGTTTTAAAGATTTAGCAGATAAAAAGAAAGATATTACGGATGATGATTTAATTGCACTCATTTTAGATGAAAAGTTAGATACGTATAAAAACTTTTATCAATTATGTTCCATTCAAGTACAATACGGAACCAATCAAATTCCGACAGCAGTGGTCGTATTAAAAGATGGAGAAGGAAGCGACATTCAAGAAGCGGCGACAGGGGCGGGCAGCGTCGAGGCGTTATATAACGCATTAGAAAAAGCGCTGCAATTACCTGTTACGTTGCTTGATTATCGCATTGAATCTGTAGGAAGCGGAAGGGATGCTTTAGCACAAGTATATGTGAAAGTGTCGCTCGATGGGAAAGAAGCAAGCGGACGCGGAACAGCACAAGATGTGCTAGAAGCATCGGCAAAAGCATATATTCATGCGGTAAATCGCATGTTCGTCATCGAAAAAATGCGAGAAGAACAAGCGCTTGCGGCGCAATAACAAAGGGGGGCGTTTTATGTATCGTATCGCTGTTTTGCCGGGAGACGGTATCGGAAAAGAAGTGACAAAGGGAGCGGTCAATGTTTTACAAGCAATTGGTGATCGTTTTGGGCATACGTTTCATTTTTCATATGGCTTGATTGGCGGGGAAGCGATTGACCGTGAAGGAACGCCTCTCCCAGAACAAACGCTTCACATGTGTAAACAGAGCGATGCGGTATTGCTTGGTGCGGTCGGGGGACCGAAATGGGACAAAAATCCACCACACCTCCGTCCAGAAAAAGGATTGTTGCAAATTCGAAAAGAAATGAATTTATTTGCAAACGTTCGACCAGTTACGTTTTATGACAGTTTATCTGGCGCTTCTCCGCTTAAACCACATGTGATTGAAGGGGCGGATTTTGTTATCGTTCGTGAATTAACAGGGGGCTTATATTTTGGAAAGCCAAGTGAACGACGGATCGAAAAAGGGAAGGAAGCGGTCGTTGATACATTGTTTTATAAAAGGGAAGAAATCGAACGGATCATTACGTTTGCTTTTGCACTGGCACAAAAGCGGAAAAAGAAAGTAACGTCCGTTGATAAAGCGAACGTGCTAGAGTCAAGCCGAATGTGGCGAGAGGTGGCTGAACAAGTGGCTAAACGTTTCCCAGATGTTCAACTTGAACATATGCTCGTGGATAATGCAGCGATGCAACTCGTTCGCTCTCCAAAACAATTTGACGTGATCGTAACAGAAAATATGTTTGGTGATATTTTAAGTGATGAAGCGTCCATGTTAACAGGCTCTCTCGGTATGCTTCCTTCAGCGAGCTTATCTGTTGATGGGCCAGCATTATACGAACCGATTCACGGTTCTGCTCCAGATATTGCAGGACAAAATAAAGCGAACCCGCTCGCAACTATTTTGTCAGCGGCAATGATGCTTCGTTTATCTTTTGGATTGACAGAAGAGGCGCATATCATTGAACAGGCGGTCAAGCAAGTGCTAGACGCAGGGTATCGAACAGCAGACATCGCTCAACACGGCGATTGTGTATTATCAACGACGGAAATGGTTGAAAAAGTAAAAGATGCGATTTTAGACGACGTAGCGATCGAACGAATTATGCAAGTATATGTGTAGGAGGAGATTGTGGTGGCGTCAAAGACGATTATTGAAAAAATTTGGGATGAACACGTTGTGTATCGTGAAGAAGGAAAACCGGACTTATTATATATTGACTTACATCTCGTTCATGAAGTCACGTCCCCACAAGCGTTCGAAGGATTGCGGCAAAAAGGGAGAAAAGTGCGCCGCCCAGATTTAACATTTGCAACGATGGATCATAACGTGCCGACGGTGAACCGGTTTGTTGTTGAAGATGAAGTGGCGAAAAATCAAATGACAGCACTAGAGCGGAATTGTCGTGAGTTCGGCATTCCGCTTGCCGATTTAAACAGCCCGGAGCAAGGGATTGTGCACGTCATTGGCCCGGAACTTGGATTAACACAACCGGGAAAAACGATTGTATGTGGGGACAGTCATACGTCGACACATGGCGCCTTCGGGGCGTTAGCGTTTGGCATCGGAACGAGCGAAGTGGAGCACGTGTTAGCGACACAAACGCTATGGCAACACCGTCCGAAAACGATGCAAGTTCATGTTACAGGTACGCTAGCACCAGGTGTATCGGCGAAAGATGTCATTTTAGCTATTATTGGTAAGTTCGGTGTTGATTTCGGTACAGGATATGTACTCGAATTTACAGGTGACGTCATTCGTCGTCTATCAATGGAAGAGCGAATGACCATTTGCAATATGTCGATCGAAGCGGGAGCACGAGCGGGATTAATTGCGCCAGATGATGTGACGTTTGCTTATTTGCGAGGAAGAAAATACGCACCAAAAGGGGAAGCGTTTGAACAAGCGGTTGAACGATGGAAACAGTTATGTACAGATGAAGGGGCGGTGTATGACCGCGTCATTCATATAGATGGAAGTGAAATTGCCCCAACGGTCACATGGGGCACAACACCAGCGATGAGCGCTCCGATCGATGGGACGGTTCCTTATCCTGAACAGTTTGCGACAGAAACGGAGCAAAAAGCAGTGCAGTTAGCGTTGCAATATATGGGATTAAAGCCGGGGACAAAAATGACAGATATTGCTGTACAGCATGTATTTATCGGATCATGTACGAACTCTCGCTTAAGCGATTTACGGGAAGCGGCGCAAATTGTAAAAGGAAAAAGAGTTGCCCCAGGTGTTCGAGCACTCGTCGTTCCAGGTTCTCAGCAAGTGAAAAAGCAGGCGGAGGAAGAAGGAATTGCTCAAATTTTTATTGATGCTGGCTTCGAATGGCGTGATTCCGGCTGTAGCATGTGTCTCGGAATGAATCCAGATACTGTACCAGCAGGCGAGCATTGCGCTTCAACGTCAAACCGAAATTTTGAGGGCCGGCAAGGAAAAGGTGCGCGTACGCATTTAGTAAGTCCAGCGATGGCGGCGGCCGCTGCCATTTACGGGCATTTTGTCGATGTGCGTACGCTATATAAAGAAACGGTACGATAGGAGGAGGAAAAGTGGAACCATTCGTCGTTCATAAAGGAAAAGTAGCGGGGTTAGATCGTGCCAATGTCGATACGGATCAAATCATCCCGAAGCAATTTTTAAAACGAATTGAACGAACGGGATTTGGCAAATTTCTTTTTTACGATTGGCGTTATCTTCCAGATGGCACGCCAAATCCACAGTTCGAATTAAATCGTCCTGAAAACGAAGGAGCGACAATTTTAGTCGCTAATGAAAATTTCGGTTGTGGTTCATCTCGTGAGCATGCCCCATGGGCGCTTGCTGATTACGGCTTTCGTGCTGTTATTGCTCCTTCATTTGCAGATATTTTTTACAACAACTGTTTAAAAAATAGCTTACTTCCTATTAAGCTATCGAAAGAAGACGTTGCGTATTTATTGAAACAGGCGCAACGGTCAGACTATGAGCTCACCATTTCGCTTGAACAGCAAGTCGTCTTCGATGATGAAGGGTTTACAAGCACGTTTGACATTGATCCGTATCGGAAACAACTTCTTTTAAAAGGCTGGGATGAAATCGACTTAACGTTCGTGTATGAGCCGCATATCGTTGCTTATGAACAATCACGCTCTTGACAAATCGTCGAGGGCGTTTTTTATTGAGTTTATAGGCAAACGTTGTTAAACTGAAAAATAAATGTACATGAAGGTGGGTACAAGTGAAAAATCGAAAAGTCATTCCGCACCCATATATTAAAGAGCGGTTGTTGGCTGAAGGAATGAATGCGTTAAAAGGAAAACGGTACAAGGAAGCATATACATATTTTACACAATTGCAACAATTCAATCGGAACGATGATGATGTAGAAATGGCGCTTGTTGTTTGCTTGTTTGAAATGGGGCGAGCAGAAGAGGCGAAAGAAAAATGTGAACAGCTGTTAGCGCGTGGTGTAGGGGATTGGACAGTATACATTTCTATGCTTGTCCATCTGCAACAATACGATGAAGTTGTCGTAGCAATTCAGACGTTGCAACAAAAAGGGATCGACTGCACCTCATTGTTACCGCTTTTGCAGTTTAGTGAAAAAATGATTCATTCGCATTGGGAACAACAGAAAAAACAATATGAAGCGATTTTGCAAAGCGATCAATGGACGTCCCAGCTTCGCGTCCTTCAGCAGCTTAAGGCAAACGTTGTGCCGCATCTCGTGCCAATATTTGCCCGCTACTTGTGTGATGAAATGAAACATCCGACTGTAAAAACGACGATATTACACTTATTAAGGAAAGAACAAGTGACGGAGCAAATGACCGTTAAAAAATTTGGCCAAACGATGACCGTTGTTCCCGCTTATCTCGATGAGCGAAAACAAGAACAATTTTCAGAGCAAGTGCTTCACATCGTCGATCAAACGTGGGCAAAGCAAAATCCGACGATGTACGAGTGGAGCAAGCAAATATGGATTCGCTACATGTTTATGATATATCCATTTCTACCAGAGCAGCCGGTACAACAATGGGCAGATGCCCTACATATATATGTTCAACAATGCGAAAATGGCGAAATGATATGTACACATCCGCTTGTTGCCAAACTTTATGAGGTAGAAAAATTGTGGCTTTCTGTTGAAAGTATATGATTGTATGGTATAATATAGTGGTTGTATTACACATAAAACCGTGTATGCCTACATATATGTAGTTCATTTACATGAATTTTTGAAGTTGGAGGGAAATGAGCATGTCGGCGAAATGGGAAAAACTCGAAGGCAACCAAGGCGTTCTTACAGTTGAAGTAGACGCTGAAAAAGTGAACGAAGGATTAGACGAAGCGTTTAAAAAAGTAGTGAAAAAAGTACAAATTCCAGGATTCCGTAAAGGTAAAATTCCTCGCTCTTTATTTGAAAAGCGTTTCGGTGTTGAATCATTATACGCAGATGCGTTAGATATTTTATTGCCAGAGGCATACGCAAAAGCTGTTGAAGAAACAGGCATCGAGCCAGTCGATCGTCCAGAAATCGACATCGAGCAAATGGAAAAAGGAAAAAGCTTAATTTTTACTGCAAAAGTGACAGTGAAGCCAGAAGTAACACTTGGTCAATACAAAGGGCTTGAAGTGGAAAAGTTAGACGACACGGTAACTGATGAAGATGTGGAGCAAGAATTAAAACGTTTACAAGAACGCCACGCTGAGCTTGTTGTGAAAGAAGAAGGAACAGTAGAAAACGGGGATACAGTCGTCATCGATTTCGAAGGATTCGTTGATGGTGAACCGTTTGAAGGTGGAAAAGCAGAAAACTATTCGCTCGTCGTCGGATCAGGTACATTCATTCCTGGATTTGAAGAACAATTAATCGGCATGGCTGCTGGAGAAGAAAAAGACATTGAAGTGACGTTCCCAGAGGAATATCATGCGGGACAATTGGCGGGCAAACCAGCAGTATTTAAAATCAAATTGCATGAAGTGAAAACAAAACAACTTCCAGCGCTTGACGATGAATTTGCGAAAGATGCAGATGAAGAAGTAGAAACATTAGATGCCCTAAAAGAAAAAATTAAAGACCGCTTAACAAAAGAGAAAAAAGAGGAAGCCGAAGCGGCGCTTCGTGATGCGGTTGTTCAAAAAGCAACAGAAAACGCGCAAATGGACATCCCAGAAGTGATGGTGAAAAACGAAACAGACCGTATGATTCGTGAGTTTGAGCAACGTTTACAAATGCAAGGGTTAAACCTTGACTTATACTATCAATTCTCTGGACAAAATGAAGCGGCACTTCGCGAGCAAATGAAAGAAGAAGCAGAAAAACGTGTTCGTGTAACGTTGACGCTTGAAGCGATCGTAAAAGCGGAAAACATTGACGTCACAGAAGAAGAAGTAGAAAAAGAATTGCAAGAAATGGCTAACTTATATAACCTATCAGTAGATAAGTTAAAAGAACTTTTGGGTACAGTAGACGGCCTAAAAGAAGATTTAAAAATGCGCAAAGCAATCGATTTCCTTGTTGAAAACAGCAAAGTTGTTGCATAATGAGAAGAGAAAGAACAAGGTGCATCATGTGCCTTGTTCTTTCCACATATAGTTGCAGTAATGAAAGTTTTCTAACTTTTCGTGCACATTTGCATTTTTATTGGCATACTTTTAAAGATTTATGATAAAATGACGAATACATAACGTTTTTTCATTTTTATGTACATATGATCGTAGAGGAATAAGGGGTGAAAACATGTTTAAATTTAATGATGAAAAAGGGCAGTTAAAATGCTCATTTTGCGGTAAAACGCAAGAACAAGTACGTAAGCTCGTCGCTGGCCCAGGTGTATACATATGTGATGAATGCATTGAATTGTGCACAGAAATCGTGCAAGAAGAGCTCGGATCGGAAGAAGAAGTTGAGTTTAAAGATGTGCCGAAGCCGAAGGAAATTCGCGAAATTTTAGATGAGTACGTTATCGGACAAGATGAGGCGAAAAAGGCGCTCTCGGTGGCGGTGTATAACCATTACAAACGCATTAATTCAAACAGCAAAATCGATGACGTCGAATTAGCAAAAAGTAATATTTTAATGATTGGACCGACAGGAAGCGGAAAGACGTTGCTCGCTCAAACGCTTGCACGCATTTTAAATGTGCCGTTTGCGATCGCTGATGCAACATCGCTTACGGAAGCTGGATATGTAGGTGAAGACGTCGAAAATATTTTATTAAAGCTCATTCAAGCTGCAGATTATGATATTGAACGAGCAGAAAAAGGAATTATTTACATTGATGAAATTGACAAAATTGCACGAAAATCAGAAAACCCTTCCATTACGCGTGACGTATCCGGTGAAGGTGTACAACAAGCATTATTAAAAATTTTAGAAGGTACTATCGCGAGCGTGCCGCCACAAGGGGGGCGCAAGCATCCGCATCAAGAGTTTATCCAAATTGACACGACAAACATTTTGTTCATTTGCGGGGGAGCGTTTGACGGTTTAGAGCCAATTATTAAGCGGCGACTCGGTAAAAAAGTAATCGGTTTTAGCTCTGATGTACAAGCTGAAGTCGAAGAAAAAGATTTATTGTCCAAAGTGTTGCCAGAAGACTTATTAAAGTTCGGGTTAATTCCAGAGTTTGTTGGTCGTCTTCCGGTGATTACAAGCTTGCAGCCGCTCGATGAAGACGCGCTTGTCGACATTTTAGTGAAGCCGAAAAATGCGCTCGTGAAGCAGTATGAAAAAATGCTTGAGCTTGACGATGTTGAGCTTGAATTTGAAGAAGAAGCGCTTCGTGAAATTGCCAAACGCGCGATTGAACGGAAAACAGGGGCACGCGGATTGCGTTCAATTATTGAAGGCATCATGCTTGATGTTATGTTTGAATTACCGTCTCGTGAAGATGTGAAAAAGTGTGTCATTACGGCACAAACGGTACGCGGTGAAAAAGCTCCGCTTCTCATTTTACATGATGGAACTGTCGTGGAGTATGAAAGAAAAACATCAGCATAGACGGAAAGAGATGGATCGACTTTCTCATTCGGAAAGTCGATCTTTTTTTGTTTATTTCTTTCTTTGCTCGGAGATACTATGCGTACAATACATACGCAG
>NZ_DAITON010000006.1:0-3111 GCF_036834105.1 Anoxybacillus sp.
AAGAGGGCTTTTTTCTTTCAAGTCCCCGAAAACCTTTCTAACAGGAATGCTCCTCATTGTTATTTTCCTTTTTAGCCGAGTTTTTTATGAACAAAGGGGAGGATGTTTAGTGCCAGTAAAAAATATAAAAACGTATATTCTTTTATTTTTAACCGCTACCATTTGGGGTGGTGCCTTTGTTGCTGGAAAAATCGCAACGACGACTTTACATCCTGTGTCAGTTGCTTTTTTTCGCTTTTTCGGTGCTAGTTTGATTTTGTTTCCATTATTGTACTTGAAAGAGCCGAATAGACCAACTCCGACGAGAAAAGATTGGGTCGTGTTAGCGCTCCTCGGTTTAACGGGTGTGTTTTTATACAACATTTTCTTTTTTATAGCTACAAAATACGCACCAATTGTCAAAAGCTCATTAGTTATTGCGGTCAATGCCCCGTTGATTACATTGTTGTCTGCACTATTTTTGAAGGAAAAATTGAACGGAAGAAGTATATTTGGTATGTTGCTCGCCGTATTTGGAGCTGTATATATCATCACAAACGGCCATCCGTCCATACTTATCGAAATCGGTGTTGCTCCGATCGATCTCGTGCTAGCAGGGGCATGTCTCAGCTGGAGTACATATTCGGTTATTGGAAAAGTGGCAATGAAAAAATATAGTCCGCTCGCAGCAACAACGTACGCAACAGGTTTTGGAACGTTATTTTTAGCACCGTTTGCGCTATACTATACTTCCTTTACATCTATCAAAATGAGTGGATGGGATGTGTGGTTAAGCGTACTGTACGTTGCCGTTGTCGTTTCGGCTGTCAGCTTCGTTTGGTGGTATAATGGTATTCAAAAAGTCGGAGCTTCAACCGCTTCCGTTTTCATTAATGTCATGCCTATTTCTGCTACGGTGATGGGAACGATCTTTTTTAATGAACATTTGACAATTACTCATATCGTTGGAGCGGCGTTTGTATTTGGCGGTATTTTGTTTAACATTTACAGTAAACAAGAAAAAGTAATGTTCCCTCTCATTAAGAAAGGGGTAAATATATGATTTGGGGTGCAGGAGAAGTGTGGAAAGGATATGGCCTCGTATTGTTATCGGCAACAGGATTTGCGTTTATTCCCATCTTTGCATTATACGCATATGACAGCGGTGTCACTGTGACAACCCTGTTGTTTTTACGCTTTGCATTGGCTGCGCTTTTCTTTTTTCTGTATTTATGGTTAAAAGAAAAAAACTGGAAGGTTTCGCGGTCACATTTATTGTATTTATTTTTACTAGGTGGCATTTTCTATATGATGCAATCTTCTTTTTATTTTCAGGCAGTGAAATATATTCCATCTTCACTCGCTGCTTTATTGCTGTATTTAAATCCTATATTTGTGGCTATTTTTTCGTTCTTTATTAATAAAGAAAAGCTAACAAAACACATCATCATAGCGATTCTCATTTCTTTTTTAGGTATGTTGCTTGTATTAGGGGCACCAGAAGGAAAAATTCAGCCGCTCGGTATTGCGTTAGCCATTGGGGCAGCGATTGTTTACTCAATGTACATTATCGTTGGAAATAAAGTGACCGCACTCGTTCCACCCATTACAGCGAGCGCCTACATTGCACTCTTTGCCGCTTTGTCTTTTTTTATTTTTGGAATCGGTTCGGGAACATTACATTTTCAATTTGGCACAAAAGGATGGCTTCCAATTATCGGAACATCGTTCGTCTCAAGCGTTTTGGCGATGTTGACGTTTTTTGCAGGAATGAATATCATCGGTCCGACAAAAGCAGCGATTTTAAGTATGATAGAACCGATCGTGACGTTCCTTCTATCGATGGTATTTTTACATGAAAGCATATCGTCTATCCAAATGATTGGGGGACTGATTGTGTTGAGTGGAGCTATGCTTGTTGTCACAACAAAAGAACTTAAACCAAAGAAAAAATCGACCTCCATCAGTGCGTGAAGGGGGTCGATTTTGCAAAATGGCAGGAATATTGCCCATCGTTATCTAATTCCAATAAATGTGTCTTTATAGTAGTGAGGAGGATTGTTGTGAACCAAAATGTAAACTTCCCGTCGGTGGCGCTAGTGACAGGAGCCTCAAGCGGGTTTGGGCTACTTGTAAGTGTTGCACTTGCGCGCGAAGGATATCAAGTCGTTGCTTCGATGCGAAACATGCAAAACAAAGAAATGCTTGCAACAGCAGCGTGTGAAGCAGGCGTGTACGATCGGATAGAAATCGTACCTCTCGATGTCACCGATTTCGCTTCGGTACAATCGGTCGTGCACGATGTAATCAATCGCTATGGACGGAGCGATGTATTAGTTAACAACGCAGGGTTTGCCGCTGGCGGTTTTGTAGAGGAATTCTCACTTGAAGAGTGGGAGCGTCAATTTGCGACAAACTTTTTCGGGTTAGTTGCCGTTACAAAAGCTGTTTTGCCAATTATGCGAACGCAACGTAGCGGTAAGATTATCAACATTAGTAGCATTAGCGGACGAGTCGGTTTTCCGGCGATGGGTCCATATGTCGCTTCAAAATTTGCTGTCGAAGGATTTAGCGAATCGCTTCGTTTAGAAATGTTGCCGTACGGAGTATATGTCGTCTTAATTGAGCCTGGGTCATTCAAAACAAACATTTGGTCGAAAGGACTTCAAGGAGTGTCCGTCCGTTCGGATTCACCATATGCAACAGAAATGAAAACTATTGTGCAATACGTGAATCGAGTGGCCAAAACAGCACCACCCCCTGACGAAGTCATTAAGCAAATCATCAAAGTCGTCCAATCGCCGACTCCTCGTTTGCGTTACCCTGTAGGGAGAGGAGTCAAACTGACGTTAATGCTGAAAAACTGGTTGCCATGGAAGTGGTGGGAGCGGATTTTCCTAAAAACGTTGAATAAACAGGAATAAGCACAACCTTCATATATAGCTGTAGAAAACATACATTTGGAAGTAGGAGTTTTGTTAATTTTAGCGAAATGATGTGTAAAATCGTTGAAGATTGATCGACAAAATGCTTTAGACCAAGAATTAAACAGGGGGCGAAAGAGGTGGGAAATGTTTATTTTTTTACCGGATTTCCGGGATTTATTTCGTTGATGTTGCTTGAGGAGCTAAT
>NZ_DAITON010000006.1:3211-39518 GCF_036834105.1 Anoxybacillus sp.
ATTTATCGGATGATGATGACAGAATATCTTGGGAAAGAACCGAAAGGAACACTGCCGCTTCGTCTTGCCAAATGGGCGATGTCGTTTTCTTTCATTCGTAAATGGTTGCGCGTAGAAAAAGAAGCGCTTGAATATTTCGAATGTACGTCGGTATACGACGCAACAAATGCACGCAACGCTTTAGCGAAGATAGGTATTACTTGCCCCGACTTTCGCGATGTCATTCCGGTGATGGCGCGTTATTATCGGAAGCATCGACACAACTCAACGAAGCAGCTGACAATTCATTAGAAATTTAACCACCTGTGCATGTGCAGTATTGTCGGTGTGTTATTTGTTTTCGGAGGAATTTTTAGTTAACATGTATAACAAGTAACAGAAAAAAGCGATGTCTAAAGAAAACATTACGGCATGACGGAGGGAATATGTTACAAATAAAACGACTATCAGAATGTACGTTAGAAGAAGCAGTACGTGCTTGGAACGCTGGCTTTGAGGGGTATTATGTTCCGATTCAACTGACGATAGAAAGCTTTTTGCAGCGATTAGTCGGGGAAGGGCTTTCTCCTTCGTTATCCATCATTGCTTTCCATCATGACGAGCCAGTTGGAATCGTGCTAAACGGTATTCGTGAATCTCAAGGGACTTTAATCGCTTGGAACGGCGGCACAGGGGTCGTGCCTGCGTCTCGAAAAACAGGAGTTGGGACGACACTAATGGAAGCAACAATGGATATATATCAAGAAGCAGGCGTCGAGCTTGCGACATTGGAAGTGATTAGCGAAAATGAGCGAGCTATTGGACTGTATAAAAAGTTCGGCTACGAAATCGTAGATGAACTCGAATATTTGCAATTTCAAAAAGCGGTGCCACGTTTACTAGACGCCGAACCATTTCAAGTGGAAATTACTATTCCACAACAAGTAAGCCATCTTTCGTTTTATAAAGGGCAACATCCGTGGCAAACGCAATGGCAAAGCGCAAAAGATGGTGAGGCGCTTCTTGCAAAAGACGATCAAGGTGACGACGTCGGTTATGCATATTATCGCCGCGTGTTTGCTGTAGCGGACAAGCATGAAAAAACGATTTTATTTCAATGCGAAGCTCACCCCGAAAGAAACGACAAAGAACATATCCTTCGGCTTTTGCTTACAAAAATGTTTAGTAATTGTCCAGACGAGGTCGTGAAAGTAGCAGCAAACGTACCGATTACATATTCGTCGCCCACCTACTCACTTTTAAAAGAAATCGGCTTTCAAACAACCGTCAAACAAGTGTGGATGCAGAAGCGAATGAGATAACAAAAGCTGTTGGAACAAACCCAACAGCTTTTTTCCTCTAGCCAAGCGAAAGTTGCCACGACACGCCATATCGATCTTCCACCCAAGCGAATTTCTTGCTAAATGGATAGACACCTAGCGGCATAAGCACTTTTCCGAATTGGGATAGTTGTTCAAAAGCACGGTCAATTTCTTCTTCCGTATCACACAAGACAAAAAGCGACATGGCAGGCGTAAACTCGTGATGTTCGACGTGATTATCAATCGCCATCAACCGTTGCCCTTTTAATAGAAACGTGGCATGAAGCACCATTCCGTTTTCTTGATGCACGATTTGTTCGATTTCTGCCGGAGAAAAAACGGACATATACAAACGAATCGCTTCTTCTGCCTGCCCAGAAAACATGAGGCACGTCATAATTTTTTGTTCCATAAATACACGCTCCCTTATAATTGTAGAACACCAAAAAACGAATATATGTTCTTGTATTTAATTATCGCCAATTCACAATTCATTGTCAATAGTAGAATTTTTTACTAACTTGACTATGTACCTTAGTACAAAGTTTATACTTAAATTGGAGGTGAGGTCATTCAATGTATCGGATTAGTGAGCTAGCCAAACGGTGTGGCGTGAATAAGGAAACGATTCGCTATTATGAAAAGCGGCAGCTACTCCCACTCCCTACGCGAACAGAAGCAGGGTATCGTTTATATTCCGATGCCGATACAAAGCGTATCCAATTCATTAAACGTCTGCAACGACTCGGATTTTCTCTAACGGAAATTCACCGGTTGCTCGGCATTGTCGATCAAGATAAGGAACGATGTGCGCATATGTATGAATTTGTATCAAAAAAAGTGGAAGAAGTGCAAAAGCAAATCAAGGACTTACAGCGAGTCGTATGTGCGCTACAGGACTTACAAAAGCGGTGTCCAGATGAAAAAGCATTACCTTCAAAAACGTTGCTCCGGGCAGGAGAAATAAACTACTTAGCAAAAAATCATCCGTTTCTTGGGCTACATACGTCTGCAGAAACGGTTGATTTATCTGCACTAATCGAGCAAAAAAATGAATTAGTGCGCGATCTACGCCAAGCGAAATATGTAAATCTCATCAACGAATATGGATTTACGCTCATACAAGGAGAAGCGGTATTCTTAGACGAAACGACAGTAGAAGTTAATGAAAAAAAATTATCAGCGAACCGCTTCCTTATTGCCACAGGTGCTTCTCCGGCAGTTCCTAATATTCCTGGGCTTGCAGATGTTGATTACGTCACAAGCACGACGCTACTTGAACGAAAAGAAGTACCGAAACGATTAGCGGTCATCGGTTCTGGTTATATTGGTATCGAACTCGGCCAACTGTTTCATCATCTTGGTTCTGAAGTCACATTGATGCAACGGAGCCAACGACTATTAAAAACATATGAGCCAGAAGTTTCAGAAGCGATGACAAAAGCGCTCACGACTCAAGGCATCCGCCTCCTCACCGGAGTGTCCTTTGAGCGTGTTGAGCAAGACGGAAACGTCAAAAAAATATATATAGAAGTCGATGAAAAAAAACAGGTGATCGAAGCGGACGAATTGCTCATTGCTACTGGGAGAACACCGAACACGTCAGCGTTGCGTTTAGAAGCGGCTGGGGTGAAAACGGGTTCGCGTGGCGAAATTATTGTTAATGACTATTTACAAACGACAAATCCGTGCATTTATGCGGCAGGCGATGTCACACTTGGTCCACAATTTGTCTATGTCGCCGCATACGAAGGAACGATTGCCGCAGCAAACGCCGTTGGTGCCCAAAATAAAAAAGCTCAGCTTGACACCATCCCAGCGATTACGTTTAGCTCTCCGGCAGTCGCAACAGTTGGACTAACGGAACAGCAAGCAAAAGAAAAAGGATACGAAGTAAAAACATCTGTTTTGCCGTTAGAAGCTGTCCCGAGAGCAATTGTCAATCACGAAACGATCGGTGTCTTTAAACTAGTCGCAGATGCAAAAACAGGGAAATTCCTAGGAGTCCACATTGTAGCAGAACATGCGGGGGAAGTCATTTATGCAGCGACACTCGCGGTCAAACTCGGCTTATCGATAGACGACCTTCGTGAAACACTCGCGCCGTACTTAACGATGTCCGAGGGACTAAAACTCGCTGCGTTAACGTTCGACCAAGATGTCGAAAAACTATCTTGTTGCGCAGGATGAGCCACTTCCATGCAGAAGCGGCTCTAGTTTTTTTTCTTATCTAACGCTTGTTTTAACAAATCTCCTAAGCTTGTACCAAACGAATCATTCTCGGCACTATATTTTCTCAGTAGTGCCCGTTCTTTTTGCCCAAGTTTTGTTTTTTTCTGCTCCTCCGCTTTTTCAATGACATTGCAAGGACGACATTGGAAGTAGACACCTGCTCTTCCTTCATGAATTTCCATTCGCTTTTTACATTGCGGACACCGTCGATTCGAAAGCTTTGGATCTTTTCGTTTTCGGAATCGGCATGTCATATTCGAGCATACAAGCATGCGACCTTCTTTTGTCACTCGTTCTTTTAAAAACGAGCCACATTCTGGACACATCAAGCCAGTTAAATTATGGGGGCGGTACGTTCGATCGCTCTGTTTTATTTCTGCGACTAGACGCTCCGTTTGCTTACGGATGCTTCGGAGGAAAGCTTTCGGATCCCCATTTCCGCGAGCAATGGCTTCTAGTTGTTTTTCCCACCTTGCCGTTAACTGTGGTGATTTTAATTCCTCATTTACAAGTTCAATTAACTGTTTTCCTTTCGACGTTGGATAAAACCGCCCATTTTTCCGCTCGACCGTTTCTGTTTCAACGAGGCGTTCAATAATTTCCGCACGTGTCGCTGGCGTACCTAGTCCGTACTTTTCCATTTGTGACAGAAGATCTGCTTCAGAATAACGAAGAGGGGGGGCTGTTAGCGCTTCTTTCTTCTCCAACATAACAGAAACCATTTGCCCTTTCGTAAACGTAGGGAAGGGCGGTTGCTCCTCTTGCTTTTCTAAGATGCGGCGAAATCCAGCATTCACGATTCTTGTTTCCCGCGCGACAAACGATTCTCCATCAATAGAAAAAACAACATGAATCGTTTCGTATTCGCAAGCTGGATAAAAAAGAGCCAAAAAGCGATGAGCGATCAAGTCATATAGTTTTCGTTCATCAGCAGAGAGCTTGCTGATGTCAAGCCGTTCTTCTGTCGGAATAATCGCATGATGATCTGTTACTTTTTCGTTATCAAAAACTCGTCGAGCCATCACTTTTCCCTTATTCTTTAACGACGGGATAACTTCGTCCACATATCCAGATTTCATTGCCTCTAGACGCTCAAGCATCGTGTTTTCCATATCGGTTGTTAGATAGCGTGAATCGGTGCGCGGATAGGTGACGAGTTTGTGATGTTCATATAGCCGCTGCAACACGCTTAACGTTTTCTTCGCCGAAAAGCTAAATCGTTTATTTGCGTCCCGTTGCAATTCGGTCAAATCGTAAGGAAGCGGCTGGGCTTCTTTTTTTACTTTTCGCGCGACAGAAATAACCGTCGCTTGCTTGTTTTTTAGCTTTTCATATAGCTGCTCCGCTAGTTCTTTCGAAAATATTCGCTTTTCCTCATTATGCTCTAAAGTTGCAACAACAGAGCCGATGTTAGCATGAATCGTCCAGTACAGCACCGGTTGAAATGACTGTATTTCTTTTTCACGTTCGATGATCATCGCAAGCGTCGGTGTTTGAACGCGACCTGCAGAAAGAGGTTCATTGTATTTAGTCGTTAACGCTCTCGTCACGTTTAACCCAATAAGCCAATCAGCTTCTGCGCGACAAACAGCCGATTCGTATAAACGCTCAAACTGTTTTCCTGGTTTTAAATGTTGAAATCCATCCCGAATGGCTTGATCAGTTTGGGACGAGATCCAAAGGCGAAGGAGCGGCTTTTTCCAACGGATTTTTTGCAAAATCCATCGTGCAACAAGTTCGCCTTCCCGTCCGGCATCGGTGGCAATGATGCAGTTTTTCATATCCGGACGTTTTGCTAATGTTTCGATCGCCCGAAACTGATGACTCGTTTGGCGAATGACGTTCAGTCCAATGTTTTCCGGGATAATCGGTAAATCTTCCAGCCGCCACGTTTTATAGGCGGGATTATAATGTTCCGGCATTTTCAATTCAATTAAATGCCCGAGCGCCCATGTGACGACATATTTCGGCCCCTCAAAATAATGTTTATGTTGTTCCCGACAGCCAAGTACGCGAGCAATTTCCCGCGCCACGCTCGGCTTTTCAGCAAGAACAAGTGATTTCATCCTATTTTCCTCCTAAGTGCTAGACTACTTGTTCAGTATAGCGGAAAGGGAGGGGATTTGCATACTTGACACTTCAAACGAAAAAAGGATTGCGGTAAAATGAGATAAGATTGCCAACAACTAAATTTTCATGATGTTCAATTGCGAAACTTATACAAACGGGAGGGGCAGGCATTTGCATTCAAACCGCATAAAATACATGCAAAAACTTTGGGAAGTATGGAAAACAGCAGCTCGGTTAGGGTTTATTTCGTTTGGAGGACCAGTTGCTCACTTAGGGTATTTCCGCGAAGAATATGTGAAACGAAAACAGTGGATTGATGAGAAAACGTATGCCGATCTAGTTACGTTGTGTCAGCTACTCCCTGGACCAGCAAGCAGTCAAGTCGGGATTGGCATTGGATTTTTGCGAGCAGGGTTGCTCGGAGCGATTGTGTCATGGTTAGGATTTACCTTTCCATCAGCACTTATTCTTTTGTTGTTCGCTTATTTCTCAGCAGAGGTTCCTCTCAATTGGCTGCACGGGCTACTCATAGTAGCTGTAGCTGTGGTTGCCCATGCCGTATGGGGAATGATGAAAATATTTGCTTCCGATCGTTCACGTGCGACAATTGTTGTTGCTTCAACTATTTTGTCTCTTTTACTTCCGAAAACCGGGGGGCAAGTTGCTATCATTGTTGTTGCTGGAATAGTAGGAAGTTTTTTATATCGCCATCATTCACAAGCAAATGTTCTTTCTGTGCCGACTTTTCGACGGAAAACAACGGGCTTTTTGCTTATATTTTTTATATTACTCGTTCTACTTCCAATTGTCGTTCGATTGATGAATTCTCCGCTTATCACACTTTTTGACAGTTTTTATCGCGCTGGGGCGCTAGTTTTTGGCGGAGGGCATGTAGTACTTCCTTTGTTGCAGACGGAAGTAGTGGCAAAAGGGTGGACAACAATCGAACAATTTATAGCGGGATATGGAATGGCGCAAGCAGTACCTGGACCATTGTTTACGTTTGCTACGTATTTAGGGATGGTGAGTTTCGGATGGAAAGGGGCGATTGTCGCAACGATTGCTATTTTTCTCCCAGCTTTCTTATTAGTCATCGGCTCGCTTCCGTTTTTCGAATGGATTCGTCAACATACGCGGTTTCAAGCAGCGTTTCACGGTATTCACGCAGCGGTGGTAGGCATTTTGCTTGCAGCGCTTTATCATCCGATATGGACAAAAGCAATCCAGACACCGGCTGATTTTTGTCTTGCACTAGCGGCATTTTGTTTATTGGTAATTTGGCAATGTCCGCCTTTAACTGTCGTTATCTTTTCTATTATCATTGGGACATTTATGTAGAAGGGGAATCGAAATGGGACGGCAGGTGATCCAAAAGAGCGAAGGGGGATTGTACTAGCAGCAAATCGTATCGATGACTATTCAACTGACGATTCGCTATCATAATTTCCAAACGATCACCCGCAGCAAAACGTGGGACAATCCGTTCCAAGAAGCGGAGGATATTTTTCGATATGCAGCATATTTATTGAAAAAACATTGGAACCGTGAGCCTACCCGGTTACTTGGCATTACCGTACTAGACGTCTTCGATCGTAAAGAAGCCGTCAAACAACTCGATTTGTTCCATTATGAAGAATATGAAGAAGAGGCGAAAAAATGATCGAGCAACTTCAAAAAATTTGGTACGCCCGTCATTCAGCGAGGTGTTGCAGTTAAATGAGAAAACATAGGCACAATCAGGAAAGGGGCAGCATACATAAAGACTGCCTTTTTCTGTTCAATTATTAGTTTACATAACATAAATTATAGGAAGTAAAATAATTTTAATCTCAATATATAAGTAAACTTTTTATTTTGAGACAGAAAAAATATAAAACGCAGCTGCTTGTATTTTATAACGGATCAACAGCTGCGTTTTATAATATGCTATACACCACACAATCCGTCCTTTCTCACTTCATTCATAGCAACTAGGCAATATCTTCGCTATAATAGCGGACACCTTTGTATTGAACGCGGATTGGAATTTGTTTTTCGTGCTCATATTGACGACATAGCTTCTTTGCTTTTATACATGCATCCATCATTCCGTTAGCAATAATTGCTTCTTCCCAAACAATCGGTTGTTGGTGATGTGTGCTAAAAGTAAAAATATACTGTTTCATATAGAACCTCCTTCCATAATTCCTTATATCCATTTCACTTATTATTATAATGTAAATCTGTATTATAATGAATATCGAACCTGTTACAACATTGTAAACTTTTTTCATGATTTTTGTAAATAAAACAAGCCCGAGGCAACACCCCAGGCTTGTTTATACAATCATTTTCCAACTGCTTTTTGCGACTGTTCCACTTGACGAGTCGGCCAGCATTCAACACCTTTTAACCCTTCAATGTCGTCTGCATAAAACACAGGGTCTTCCCCACGCTTACGTTTTGCCATGTAGTCATCAAGTGCTTTAAATGCGATCCGACCAAGTAAACCAATTGCCACTAAGTTAGTTAACGCCATAAGCGCCATTGCTAAGTCAGCTAAATCCCAAACGATCTGCAAGCTAGCAAGTGCTCCGAAAACAACCATTCCAATGGCTAATACGCGATAAACGAATAATGCAGTTTTTCCTTTGCTAATGAATTCAATATTTGCTTCACCGTAATAATAACTTCCGATGATAGAACTGAACGCAAACATAAAGATAGCTGCTGATAGGAAAATACCTGCCCAAGAGCCAAAGTGCTCGGAGAGAGCTGCTTGTGTTAATTCAATTCCAACAAGCTCCCCAGTTTTATACGTATCCGATAACAAAATGATAAATGCTGTTGCGCTACATACAAGTAACGTATCGAAAAATACTCCTAACGCTTGAATAAACCCTTGTTTTGCTGGGTGAGAAACAGTTGCTGTTGCCGCTGCGTTTGGTGCACTACCCATACCCGCTTCATTTGAGAATAATCCGCGTTTTACTCCCATCATGATCGCGGCACCCATACCGCCACCTACAACTTGCTCTAAACCAAAAGCACTTTTGAAAATTAAAGCAATGACCGCTGGAATTTCAGTAATGTTCGTAACCATGACATACAATGCTAATCCGATATAGAAAAACGCCATGATCGGAACGATAACTTCAGAGAAACGGGCAATTCGTGTAACACCACCAAAAATGATCACCGCTGTTAGCGCCGCTAGTAAGAAAGCGGTTACATAAGGGTTCAAACTGAATGAATTTTTGAACGCTGTTGCAATGGTATTGCTTTGTACGGCGTTAAATGTTAATCCGAAGCTTGCGATGATTGTGAAAGCGAAAATTGTACTCATCCAACGTGCACCCAATTGCTTCTCCATGTAGTATCCTGGGCCACCTTTAAAACCAACATCGCTTTTTACTTTAAAAATTTGTGCTAATGTACTCTCAACAAACGCGCTTGCACCACCTAAAATTGCAACAAGCCACATCCAGAATACCGCTCCTGGACCTCCGATCGCTAACGCCATTGCAACACCGGCAACGTTTCCTGTTCCAATTCGAGTAGCCGCTCCAATGAAAAATGCCTGGAGGGAGGAAATTTCTTTTTTCCCTGCTCCTTCTGGAGATTTTTCTTTTAAGACTCGGAACATTTCTCCGATCAAACGAATTTGTGCAAATTTCGTCCCGATTGTGAAATATAAACCGAGACCGAGTAACAAACCAATAATAACATAAGACCAAAGAATGTTGTTTAAAAATCCAACTACTTGATTAATGAGCTCCATACACTTCCTCCTTAAAATAAATAATTAAGATAATTAGTAAGATTATTAATCTTGCAATAGTATTATCTGAAAATTAAAATTATGCGTCAATAGTAAAAAATAGAAAAACGTATACAATTTACAGCGTTAAAGGAACAAAATTGAAAATGAATTATCTTAATATACTATTTTAAAACAAATAGGATTACGTTTTTACTTATTATTTATATACTATTCCTCCATAAAATCTTTTCATAAAAAATTTCATTGTTAACAAAATTTTTTTTGTGATTAACATAAATTATAAAGCACCCGGGTCTTCACGGGTGCTTTATAATTTGTATAACAATAATTTTCTCAGTAATGGAGCTAAGAACGTCGGCAAATATTCGACGTTTGGGACAAGAACACTATAATGTCCGTATATATTTTCAATCGTTTTTTGTTGACTTTCGGTAATCATCCCATTCGCCAAAAACACATTTACTACTTCGATTCCTAATCTTTTTGCCTCCATAACTGCTTCGTGTGTATCAACAATTCCATTTTGATCATATCCGAAAGCAGCTGGTTCCCCATCAGAAAAAACAAGTAAAAACTTTTGTTTTTCAACTCTTTTTTGCAACTCTTGCGTCATTAAGCGAATGGCCAAGCCGTCACGATTATCTTCCTTCGGCTCTAATTGCATAATTTCCGCCCCACGTCCCTTTTTTAAAGAAACATTAAAATCAATAACCGTTTGAAAATAATTCGGCTGATAGAGCTGTGTGGCCTCATTCGTATCTTCCCAGAAACCAACGATTTTGTGTGGAACACGGAGCGTTTTAAGCGATTCATGGAACAAAACAATTCCTTTCTTTGTCTCTTCCATTTTGTCATACATTGACGCTGAACAGTCAACAAGTAGTACGAAAACAGCATCTAGTATTGGAGAAATCTCGTGTTTTTTGTAAAATAAACGTGGATGTTCATCCATAAAAAAACGTAATAGCTTTTTGTTTAAACGTCCTGCGTGCAAATCCGTGCGTGGATGAATTTTTTTATGTTCGAGCACTTTCTCAATCGTCCGTGTCAATTTTTTTTGATATGGTCCAATTGCTTCACGATCGCGCTCGTACTGTCTCATTTGTTCAACTGTCGGTGAAGAAGGATAAATAAATATCGGTTTAGCATAGCGATTTTCTTTTCCATACTCATACTCTGAACGCCCACTGAGCTCCTGACGATCCGTTTGTTGTTCTAAATGTGTATAATCGCTATGCGTCGTCTTTTGTGATGAGCCTTGTACAATGCCGAGTGCTTGATCCCCCGCTTCCCCTTGACGAACTCCTTCTCCAAGCAAATCTGTCTGCGAACCTTGTTCTAGGTCAAACTGCAAGAAACTGTTTGTCATATCGCTTGTTTCGCGATGCCACGTATGCATCACCTCTTCAAAAATCTCTTCGTCGTCGGATTTTACATCAAGTACGTCATCATTTTTTAACGGATCTTTTCGCCGAATGTCTTCCCTATTCTCTCGTCGATCAACGTAAATGTACTCTGGAAGATGAAAATATGTGTTTAACATATCGGCATCTAACAATTCATTCAACACATCAACAATAGTAAGCACAATACGAACAATATCGGCAGTCGATTTCGCATCATATACATAACGTATTTCACGATCAATAAACGGAAGCGTCAATCGCAAATGCTCGGGAAGCACGGCGTCTTGCCCTGGATGTTCTGCCGTTAATAATAAATATAAATAGTTGAACAACGCATCTGTATGGATGCTTTTCACGCTATTGACATTCCATTGCGTTTGAAAATAGTGGCGATACACGTCCTTTCGAACTATAAATGCCTTTTTTGTTCCACTACGCACACGCCGACATATATCTTCCAGTCGAATATCTTCAAGAAGCACAAACAGTTGTTTGGCAAAATTAGGGATGGAGTACGTCTTTATTTCTTTAAGAAAAAAAATAATATCATCGTCATTTGTATGATGAAAATTTCCGATTGTTCGTAAAAAAACATCGCTTTTCAATCCATACACGTGCTGTTCTTTCGGCCGGTTGTCCCAAAAATGACTTACAATAACCTTCTTATGCTGTCGATCAAGATACGACTGATAACCAAATTCTAGTTCAATTTGTTCATCGTTTGCTAAAGTTTTCGCTAAATCCGATAGTTCCATAAATAAAGAAGAATCCACTTTTTTATCGTTAAACATAATAAAACGGTTCATTTAGACACCCTCATTCGTCAAACAGCGTTTCAGCTACATTGCGTACTGCAGCTTTTTCACGATCGTCTTCTAATTTTTCGACGATCGCTCGTTCGATCGCCCGCAATGGCGGAATGTACACAGCTAAATCACAAGCATCAATTAATGCGCGAATAGATGCTGCTTCTTCGGACACATACCCTTGTTTTACTTGGACAATTAAATCAGCCGACAATGTAACGAACCGGTCTATTAAGTCTTCGTCTGTTAACTTCGTTTGTTGCTGTAAGACACGCTTCAACGTTTCTCCTTGAACATATGGAACATCAATAACGACAAAACGATTTTTTAACGCTTCGTTAAGCGGGACGGTTCCGACGTATCCCTCGTTGATAGCTGCAATGACACCAAATGTCGGTTTAGCTTTCACAACTTCAGCGGTAAATGGGTTTGTAATCGTTTTTCGATAATCAAGCACCCCGTTTAAAATCGGTAACGTTTCCGGCTTAGCCATGTTAATTTCGTCAATGTACAATAAATGACCTTTCGTCATCGCTTGAATGACAGGACCCGGGATAAATTCAATCGTCGCTTGTCCATTTGCTTGTTGAATCGTTTTAAATCCGAGCATAGCCTCAGCGTCTAAATCAACCGAACAGTTAATACTATGCATCGGTTGACCAAAAAAAGCTGACAACGTTTCAGCTAGCTTCGTTTTTCCAGAACCAGTTGGCCCTTTTAACAATATGTTTTTTCCTAGCGCTAAAGCAATAATCGCATCATATAAAATGGACATATGAGCTGGCGTATACTCAACATCTGCGCTCTGTCCACTTCCTTCATGTTTGAACATCTCTCTTCTCTCTTCTACAATTGTCTCAATTGCTTTTGGGAATGAAGGAAATTGTGTGCAAATCATCTTGTCAATCCTTTCTTTGTTGTCATACGTACGTATTGTACAAAAAATAAACGGATTTGTACAAATAAAGAGATTGTTAATCATAATTATATTATGTAAACGTGTATTAAAAAAAGAGCCACTCGGCATTATCGACTTTTAACGAGTAGCTCGACCGCTTCTTGAATAAGCTTTTCACTTTCTAACGAACCGGTTTCAATGTCTTTGCGAATGCAACGTTCTAAATTTGCGCTTACTACGACAGCAATTGCACGGTCTACAGCACTACGGATCGCAGATAACTGCGCGACAACTTCTTTGCAGTCTTTTTGCTCATCCATCATTTTAAGGACTCCACGAACTTGTCCTTCAATTCGTTTTAAACGATTTTTCACTTGGTTATCGTAAGTCATGGTTATTCCATCTCCTTTTTTCTATACCCTTGTAAGTATATTAAATGAAACATACTTCCTTTGTCAACTAAAATTATCTTTAATGGCTTTCCGAATCAATGCTTCACAACGATCTAGTTCTGTTTTTAGTTGTCGTTTATATAACTGGGCCTTTTTATATCCTTCTTCAGTAAAGCGATAGTAAACAACTTCCTGATATTTCATTCCTTCCTTTTTCTTTTTCACTTGCTCTAAAATTCCATCTTCTATTAAGTCGTGTAGTGCTTTATACACTTCAGAATGATTTGGACGATATCCAAACGGTTGAAATTCCTCACGAAGCACATCCAATAATTTAAGCCCATACAACCGCTCTTGTTCCGTTAAAGTAATCAAATATAGTTTTAAAAAAGCCCGTTGTTTTAACAAAAATCCACTCGGTTTTCTTTTTTCGCTCATTTTCTCTCCTCCTTTCATATGACACATTCTTTACATAAAGAAAAAATCCTTCCCTATTTTTATTATAATTGAACATTTTTATTTTTATTCAATTTTTATTTAGAACATAGTTTATTATGTCAAATATTTTTATAAAAAAAGAAGAAGGCTTCCCCTCTTCTTTATTTAAAGACAATCGTCTTATTTTCGTGAATGATAACACGATCTTCTAAGTGCCACTTTAACGCACGAACTAGTACCGTTTTCTCGATAATACGCCCTACCCGTTTTAAATCTTCTATATGATGCTTATGATCGACCCGTTCAACATCTTGTTCAATAATAGGCCCTTCGTCTAAATCATCTGTTACATAATGAGAAGTCGCACCAATGAGTTTCACTCCACGGCGATAAGCTTGTTCATACGGGCGCGCCCCAATAAATGCCGGTAAAAATGAATGGTGAATATTAATAATTCGTGCTGGGAACATGGAAACGAAACGCGGTGATAAAATTTGCATATAACGAGCGAGCACAATGACATCAACATCATATTGTTTTAACAACTCAATTTGTTTCGCTTCTGCCTCTTGTTTTGTTTCTTTTGTCACAGGAACGTAATAGTATGGAATACCAAATGATTCAACCGTCTCTCTCATTTGTTCATGGTTACTAATGACAAGGGCGAAATCCGCAAGTAGTTCACCTGCTTGCCACTCCCATAGCAATTCTAATAAACAATGTTCTTCTTTTGAAACAAATATAGCTACCTTTTTTATATGCGTATGTAAGCTGAATTTCCAGTCCATTGCAAAACGTTGTGCAATCGTTGCGAATTTCTTCTCTATCTCTTCTTTTCTTTCACGTATGTTTGGCGCATCAAACTCAATTCGTAAAAAAAACGTGCCGCCTTCAGGATCTGTTGAATATTGGTTCGACTCCACTATGTTAGCCCCTTGTTCATGTAAAAACGTTGTAACTGCTGCAACAATTCCTGGTTGGTCGGGACATGATATAAGTAAACGGGCACGATGCTTATACTTATCTACAAAATCACGAACATGTTTCTGCTGAAAATACATCACAAATCTCCCCTTTGAACGAAAGAAATGATAAATAATAGCATTCATTATAACAAATAGTCGAGAACATGTCTCGACTATTTTCTTACTTATTCAATATTCTCCGCAATCCAAATGATCCTTTCCATTTAGGTGCAGGGAGCTTTACTGTCGAAGAAAGATACGTATATAAAGCTCCCATGAATAAAGAACCGCCGACAATATTCCCAATTGTCACAGGGACAATGTTATGAACAACACCCGCCACATCAATGGCGGACGGATGTGGTACAGCTAAGGCGAGTGAAAAAATAACAAAATTCGCAATAGAGTGCTCATATCCTGACGCAAAAAAGACGAAAACAATTAAAATCATAGCAAACATTTTTGCTACGTCTTCTTTCATTTGCATCGGAATGAAGATGGCCAAACAAACGAGCCAGTTACACAAAATTCCCTTTACAAATAATTGTATTGTTGTCGCATGCATCTTTTTCAACGCCATGGCAAATAACAAATGATCCATCGGGATATCATGAAAAATACCTGACTGTGCGATTAAAAAAGCGAAGAAAATAGCTCCAAGTAAATTACCGCTATAACACGCCACCCAGTTACGAACCGTATCTCCAACGGTTGTTTCTCTTTGAAGCGTACTAATAGTAAAATACATCGTATTTCCTGTAAATAGCTCTGCTCCACCGTACATAATGAGCACAAGCGCTATGCCGAAAAAAATTCCGCTTACTATATACGTTGCGGGCGAATGTGTCTCATAAAAATATTGACCGACACGCAAACAAAGAATAAGAGCAAAACCAATGTACACACTTGCGAGAGCAGCACGAATCATATATTGGACGGGTGAATTTTGTAAAATCGTTCTCTTCTTTAATGCTAGCTCCTTACATACTTGTAAAGCTTCCATTGTCTCTCCACTTCTCTTTCTGTTTTGTGATGTTTTTCACACTTTATCCTACTCCGATCACTCATGTTTTTCAATGTATTTGTGTAAATGTTAAAATAAATGTCAACACTTTCTTTTTTGAAAGCGTTTGTTTTTCAAATGACTATTGCAATTTTTGTATATGTTGTTCTCATCCTTTGCAAATAGATGCAGAAATATATTAATATAAGAAGGATGCAAAATACATGGTTAGAGGAGGAAGCTATGAACTACATCAAAGAAGAAAACGGTCAATTATGGTTAACAGAAGATGAACGTGAAAATTTAAAAATTAGTTATCGCATTAAAGAAGTCATTTACTCCGAACGGTCGCCATTTCAACATGTGATGATTTTGGACTCGTACGACTTCGGAAGAATGCTCGTGCTTGATGGTGTTGTACAAACAACTTCTATTGATGGTCACATTTATAATGAAATGATTTCACATGTTCCTCTTTCTCTTCATCCGTCGCCAAAAAAAGTGTTAATTATTGGTGGGGGCGATTGCGGTGCAGCTCGTGAAGTGGCGAAATATGAAGAGGTAGAAGAAATACATCTTGTTGAAATTGATGAATTAGTCGTTCAAGCATGTAAAAAACATTTACCTGAAGTATCTGGAAACCTTTCGGATCCGCGCGTGCAATATATATATAAAGATGGGGTACAGTTTGTTAAAGATCACATAAATACGTATGATGTCATTATTATTGATTCGTCCGATCCGATCGGTCCAGCCCAAGTATTATTTGAATACAATTTTTATAAAAGTGTATACGAAGCGTTAAAACAAGACGGAATAATGGTTTGTCAAAGTCAGTCCCCAATTTTTCATATGGACGTATTGAAACAAACATATACAAACATTCGTCGTCTATTCCCACACGCACACGTATACACAGCTACCGTCCCAACATATCCAGGTGGGCTATGGAGTTTCACTCTCGGAGCAAAACAACCGATTTCATTTGGGCGACTTAACGCCTTTGAAAAACAAACGAAATACGCAAATAGTGATGTATTAAATCAATGTTTTCGTCTCCCACAATTTATGAAAGAACATCTACAATCGTAGTCGGAGGGATTCCGGCTACGATTGTTGACAAAGATATTGGTTTTATATTATGATACAAATCGTAATGATTACTATTTTATGTTGTAGAGGAGGGAAAAAAACTATGCGCGTGAAAGTTGTGTTACAATGTACTGAGACTGGGGATCGAAATTACATAACAACAAAAAATAAACGAAACAATCCTGAACGACTTGAACTAAAAAAATATTGTCCACGTTTAAAACGCCATACGTTACATCGTGAAACGAAATAATCCGTGGCATTATGCCACGGATTATTTTTAATACAAGTGAACGCGTCTTGCAAAATCAACAAAACGAAATTTGTCGAGACGATGGCGCGATTCCGTATATTGAAACAAACTCGCATCGTCTAAATAAACGTAATTTCGCACGACAACAACGTGCGTATATTGTTTTAAATGTAAGTACATACGATCCTCTTCCGTACACTCTTCAACGAAAAATTCTTTTTTTGCAAAACTAATTTTTAATTGCAACTCCTTTTCAAGATATTCATAAATGGAACGCTCACATATATCTTTAGATAAAAACGGAACAACCTTTTTATTAAAAAAGTCTTTATCTAAAATAATACGTTCACCTTCAATCTCCCGCACGCGCACCACTTTCCAAATGTCTTCCCTTGCTGTAACGTGAAGATGTTTTTTTAACGCTTCATCAGGTTTAATGATCTCAAGCTGCTCGACAATTGTTCGTGATGGCTTTCCAAGCTTTTGTGCTAACTCCTTGAAACTAATAAGTCCAGAAATCGGGAAATCAAATTTTCTGACGTCCAACACAATGGAACCTTTTCCTTTAATTTTCTGAATATACCCATGTTCCGACAGTAAATTAAGCGCTTTTCGAATCGTTTCCCGCGACGTTTCGTATTGTTCAACGAGCTGATTTTCAGAAGGAATTTTCGTCCCCGGTTTAAATATTCCTTTTTCAATTTTTGATAACAAGTCATTGTAAATAGATAAATACTTATTTTCACTCATTGTTTATCACCGAAAAATATTTTACCATTATTTTTTCAAGTAATAAACAATGGATTCATACGGACGTAACGTGATTTTTTTGAAGTCGCTTGGTGAGTCTTCATAGTTTGACAATAAAACTTGACTTGTATATTCGTTTATATCGATATGTTTTGGCCATTCAAATAGCGTTTCTCGTCCGTAAAAATTATTAATCACAACAAGCTTTTCATTTTTTCCGTTGCGAATATATGCAAAAATCGAAGGATGGTCTTCTAAAATGAGCTCATAATCGCCCGTTGTAATAATGTCGTACTGTTTACGTAATTGAATAAGCTTTTGATAATGATAAAAAACCGATGTCGGATCTTGTAACGCCCTTTGAACATTAATTTGTTGATAGTTGCGCGCCACGGAAATCCACGGTGTTCCTGTTGTAAAGCCTGCGTGCTTCTCA
This sequence comes from Anoxybacillus sp., assembly GCF_036834105.1. Classification (NCBI taxonomy): domain Bacteria; kingdom Bacillati; phylum Bacillota; class Bacilli; order Caryophanales; family Anoxybacillaceae; genus Anoxybacillus; species Anoxybacillus sp. The sequence goes on from NZ_DAITON010000006.1 coordinate 21,017, forward strand.
TCGCTCCATTGCATCGGCGTTCGGGAATTGTCACGAGATTTCCGTTGTAAAATATGCAATATATCTTGTTCACTTTTTCCTTGTTCTTTTAATATTCGGTACATGTTTAACGATTCGACATCGCGATAATCATCGATCCGTTCAAATTTCGGATCAGTCATTCCAATTTCTTCGCCTTGATAAATATAAGGCGTCCCTTGCATCATATGAATTGTTGTTGCCAACATTTTTGCGGATTCTTTATGGTATCGTTCGTCGTCACCGTAACGGGAAACGATGCGCGGTTGGTCATGATTGCACCAAAATAACGCGTTCCATCCTCCACCTTTATGCATTTCTACTTGCCACTCTGATAAGATCTTCTTTAGTTGTAAAAAGTCGAAATCAGCAACCGCCCACTTCTCCCCATTTGGATAGTCAACTTTTAAATGATGAAAATGAAATGTCATATTTAGTTCATGACGGTCAGGATTTGTATATAAAATACAATGATCAATTGTCGTCGACGACATTTCTCCTACCGTCATTATATCGTACTTCGAAAATACTTCTCGATTCATTTCTTGCAAAAATTCATGAATACGAGAACCATCTGTATAGTATTTTCTTCCGTCCCCAGGCAGAATAGCCCCATCGTCATCTAAAAAACGTTGATCTTTTGAAATTAAATTAATCACGTCCAAACGAAAGCCATCTACTCCTTTTTTTAGCCAAAAATGCATCATGTCATATACACGTTGACGTACTTCTTCGTTTTCCCAGTTTAAATCTGCTTGTGTAACATCGAACAAATGCAAATAATATTGCCCTGTTTGTTCATCATACTCCCAAGCAAATCCACCGAATTTTGATTGCCAATTGTTTGGCTCATCTCGCCAAATATAAAAATGACGATACGGATTGTCTTTAGATGATCGCGCTTGTTGGAACCATTCGTGATCAGTTGACGTATGATTAACGACAATATCCATAACAACTTTTATATTTCGTTTATGTGCTTCTTCAATGAGTTGCTCAAAATCTTCCATCGTTCCGTATGGTGCATAAATCCGATAATAGTCGCTTATGTCATATCCGTTGTCACGCTGTGGCGATTCGTAAATCGGGGTGAGCCAAATGGCATCGACCCCGAGTGTCTGCAAATAATCTAACTTTTCAATTACCCCTTGCAAATCGCCAATTCCGTCGCCATTCGTATCTTTAAAACTTTTCGGATAAATTTGATATACAACAGCTGTCTTCCACCATGGATGCATATTACTTACCGCCTTTCGTTTTTGCCAAGATGTATGTCAACGTAAATGGAACGATAAGAACGATCGCCATACCAATGAAAAATGGTGCCCATTTGTCAGGGAAAATGGATAAAAACCCAGGCAGTCCCCCGACACCAATCGAAGATGCTTGCACTTTATTCATCGTAATAAAAATTCCCGCAATGGCAGAACCAATAAGGGCAGAAATAAATGGATAACGGAATCGCAAGTTAACACCAAACATCGCTGGCTCTGTAATACCTAAATAAGCAGATACGGAAGATGTAAACGATAGTCCTTTTAGTTTTTCATCTTTTGTTGCGAACATCATAGCCAGTGCTGCTGAACCTTGTGCAATGTTCGATAGTGCGAGCATCGGCCATAAAAATGTTCCACCCGTGCTACCGATGAGTTGCAAGTCTACTGCTAAGAACGTATGGTGCATTCCTGTAACAACGAGAACTGCATATAATCCTCCATATACGAGCCCACCTAATGCCGCAAAACGATCAAACAAAGCGACAAGGCCATCCGTCAAAGCATTTGCGATTCCAAAAGTCACAGGGCCAATTGCGATAAAAGAAATAAATCCGGTCACGAGTAATGCGATGGGAGCAACAAGCAACAATTGGAATGCTTCAGGAATGCGTTTTTTCAAAAATATTTCTAACTTTGCCAATACATATGATGAAATTAAAATAGGCAACACTTGACCTTGATAACCGATTTTTTGAATATCAAAACCGAATAAATTCCAATACGGCACAGTTCCTTCTTGAACAGCTGAAGCATACGCCCAAGCATTTAATAAAGCTGGATGAACAAGCATCAGTCCGAGTACAATTCCGAGCAATTCACTTCCACCAAATTTTTTGACAGCTGACCAACCGATTAATCCCGGTAAGAAGACGAACGCTGTGTTGGCAATTAAGTTAATCATATCCGCAAAATCTCGCCACTGTTTATGGACATCAACAATTGATTTTTCGTCATAAAAAATTCCTGGTCCCGTTAAAATGTTGTTAATCCCCATGAGTAAACCTGCTGTCACGATGGCAGGTAAAATCGGAATGAAAATGTCTGCTAACGTTTTAATGGCACGTTGTAACGGGTTCAACTTTCTTTCTGCAGCATCTTTAATCTCTTGTTTCGTCGCTCGACCAATGCCGATCATTTCAATCATTTCATTGTACACTTTTTCCACTAATCCTTGGCCGATGACAACTTGGAACTGACCATTTACGGAAAACGAGCCTTTCACGATATCAATGTTTTCTAGTGCCTCTTTATCTACTTTTCCTTCGTCTTTTAGCGCAAAACGAAGACGAGTGACACAATGTGTGGCAGCAATAATGTTTTCTTTTCCACCGACTGCTTGAACAATTTTTTCAACAGATTGTCGCATCATTTCTTCCTCCTTAGTTGAAGCGTTTACATTGATTTTTATAAGACTTGTATATACAAGTTTGTTTGTTTATATTCTAACTTGTATATACAAGTTAGTCAACCGCTTTCAAAAAAATTTCATAGAAAAAAGATGCCCATGCGGACATCTTTCCTCTATCATTTGCTTTCTTTTCTCTTTGCACACATCGCTGCATGCCTTTTAATTTCGCCAATTAACAGCATTTCTTCTTGCTTAGAAATCTCCAACGAAAGACCGTACTGAAATTCATTCACATACGTTTTCTTCCAGATTACGACACCACGCACGTTCATCGGCTGATCAACGATCGTAAACTGCAACTCCACCTCAATTTCACCTTTTGCGGAGTCGATCGGTAAATTTAAGCTCGTCTCCATTCGAATGCCACGTGGGCTAATATCGTGAATTTCGGCCGCTCCTTTATCCGTTTCTACTTGTCGTTCCCCAATACGCGTAATGCGAAATTTGCACGGAATTGGTTGACCAAATTGATATCGAAAAGGTTCTTGACGTTTAAATCTCATCATGCATCCCCCATATGAAAAACTGTACCTTCTTCAATATAGTTGAAATGACAAATGAATTCAAGGGAATTATGACCATTTCGCCCACGTATCTGTAACATAACCAACTTCATCACAATCGAGAACGTACGTCACATTACCATACCGATCGCTTAACCGAAGTTCATCGACATTGACTTCTTCTATGATTCCTTTCTCCGTTTTTAAAACAACATGTCCGTGTGAGAGGAAATGACAACTTACTAATCGATGTGGATTCGTCTTCACTTCTTTAACGAGCAGCTGCCCACGTTTTGCGCGTGCGGATTGCTCAATTTCCGTTCGCGCTATTTTTTTTATTGCCCCTCGTTTTGTCACAAGAACAAGATTTTCATCTGTTGCCTGTTGACCAAACACGACGTAATCGCCTTCTTTTAGATGAATTCCTTTGACCCCTGCTGCCCGGACACCAACTTCTCCGACTTCTTCTTCTTGGAATAGCAATCCATACCCATAATGTGTGACGAGGAATATATGTCCACATCCATCCGTTCGATACACGCGCACAACTTCGTCATCCTCTTTGAGTCGCACAGCTACGAGTGGTTTAGAATAACGCTGTGCCTTATAGTGAACGAGGCTTGTTTTTTTCACAAATCCTTGTTTTGTAATAAATAATAAATATCCGTTTGAAAAATCTTCAATTGGAATGGCGCTAACGATCTGTTCATCACGATCAAGTGGAATGATATGAGAAATATGCTGTCCGAGATCTTTCCAACGAATATCCGGGAGTTCGTAGACAGGACAATATAAGTAATTTCCTTTATTCGTAAACAATAGTAACGTATGCGTAGTGTTCATCTCAAACATTCCGAGCAACCTGTCGCCCTCTTTCATCCCCACATCTTGCCCATTTGAAGCGCTATAAGATCGGAAACTTGTCCGTTTAATATATCCATCTTTTGTGACAGTGACGATCACATCTTCTTCTGGAACAACTACGTTCATTTCGATTTTAATTTCTTTTATTTCCTCCTCAATTGTCGTTCTTCGCTCATCTGCGTACATTTTTTTCATTTTTCTTAAGTCGGCTTTAATAACAGAGAGAAGTTTTTTTTCACTATCTAAAATAGCTGTTAATTCCTCGATTTTACGATGTAACGCACTTGCTTCTTCGCGTAAATCATCAATATCTGTATTTGTTAGACGATATAGCTGCAATGTAACAATCGCTTCTGCCTGTGGTTCTGTAAACCCATAACGATTGATTAAGTTCATTTTTGCATCCTTTTTATCTTGGGAAGCGCGAATCGTTGCGATCACATCATCTAAAATCGATACAGCTTTTATTAGCCCCTCGACAATATGAGCGCGTTCTTTCGCTTTCTTCAATTCATAACGGGAACGGTTCGTAACAACTTCTTTTTGATGTTCGATGTATGCATCTAACAGTTGCGTTAAGTTTAATAGTTTAGGACGACGGTCATAAATAGCAACCATATTGAAGTTGTACGTAATTTGCAAATCTGTATTTTTATATAAATAATTTAAAATTCCTTGTGCATTCCCATCTTTTTTCACCTCAATGACGATACGTAACCCTGTTCGGTCCGTCTCGTCACGCACGTCAATGATTCCATCCAACTTTTTTTCAAGACGCAATTCGTCAATTTTTTTAACTAAATTCGCCTTGTTCACTTCATAAGGAATTTCTGTAATAACGATCGCTTGTTTACCACCTTTTCCTTGTTCGATTGCTGCTTTACCACGAATGATGATTTTTCCCTTTCCCGTTTCATAAGCAGCTTTAATTCCTTCTTTTCCTTGAATGATTCCCCCTGTTGGAAAATCCGGACCTTTCAATACGTTCATTAAATCATCCACAGAACAATTCGGATGATCAATCCGCATCATCACCGCATCAATCACTTCTCCTAAATGATGCGGAGGAATTTCTGTAGCATAACCTGCTGAAATACCTGTTGAACCGTTGACGAGCAAATTCGGAAACATCGCTGGCAACACGACAGGCTCCTTGCTCGTATCATCAAAGTTCGGTACAAACTCTACTGTTTCTTTATCAATATCGCGCAGCAATTCGGATGCAATTGGCGATAATCTCGCTTCTGTATAACGCATCGCTGCAGGTGGATCACCATCAATGCTCCCGTTATTTCCATGCATTTCAATTAATACGTTTCTTACTTTCCATTCTTGGCTCATGCGCACCATTGCTTCATATACAGAAGAATCACCATGCGGGTGAAAGTTACCAATGACGTTTCCGACTGTTTTCGCGGATTTACGAAACGGCTTATCAGATGTGTTTCCTTCTACATACATCGCATATAAAATGCGGCGTTGTACTGGTTTTAACCCATCGCGTGCGTCAGGAAGCGCACGTTCTTGAATAATATATTTGCTATAACGACCAAATCGGTCGCCTAACACATCTTCAAACGGCAAATCTAATATGCGTTCCATGTTCTTATTCCCCCTCAGCTGTCATCACATGATCATTTTCTAAAATATTTACCTCTTCCTCTAATCCAAATTGCACATTCGATTCAATCCATTTTCTTCTCGGTTCTACTTTATCCCCCATTAACGTCGTTACACGGCGTTCAGCACGTGCTGCGTCATCAATACGTACACGAATAAGTGTACGCGTATCAGGATTCATCGTCGTCTCCCATAGTTGATCGGCATTCATTTCGCCAAGCCCTTTATATCGTTGAATAGTGTAGCCTTTTCCAATCTTCTTTAAAATAAGCTGTAATTGTTCATCTGTCCATGCATATTCAACAATTTCCTTTTTACCAACCTTTTTACTTACTTTATAAAGAGGTGGAAGTGCAATAAACACTTTACCAGCTTCAATGAGCGGTCGCATATAGCGATAAAAAAATGTCAACAACAGTACTTGAATATGCGCTCCATCCGTATCCGCGTCGGTCATGATGATCACTTTGTCATAATGAATATCATCAATCGAGAAATCTGCCCCGACACCACCGCCAATCGCATGGATGATTGTATTAATTTCTTCGTTCTTAAAAATATCACTTAATTTCGCTTTTTCTGTGTTAATGACTTTTCCACGGAGAGGCAATACAGCTTGAAAACGGCGATCACGACCTTGCTTAGCAGATCCGCCAGCTGAATCTCCCTCAACTAAATACAATTCATTTTTTTGTGGGTTTCGTGTTTGGGCAGGTGTGAGTTTTCCGCTTAATACATGTTCTCTTCCTTTTCTCTTTTTTCCAGATCGCGCCTCTTCCCGCGCTTTTCTCGCTGCTTCACGCGCTTGAAATGCACGAATCGCTTTTTTAATTAACATTGTCGCAATATCCGAATTTTCATTTAAAAAGTACGTCAATTTCTCGCTAACAACGGATTCAACCGCCGAACGAGCTTCAGGTGTTCCTAGTTTCCCTTTCGTTTGTCCTTCAAACTGCAAAAGGGCTTCTGGAATACGAACCGATATGATAGCAGATAGCCCTTCACGAATGTCTGTACCCTCTAAATTTTTATCTCGTTCCTTCAATAAACCTACCTTGCGTGCGTATTCATTAAAAACGCGAGTCATCGCCGCTTTTGCCCCGATTTCATGCGTCCCACCATCTTTCGTACGCACATGATTAACAAACGAAAGCATTTGCTCTGCATACCCGTCATGAAATTGAAAGGCAAACTCTACTTCAATACCACTTTGCTCACCGCTAAAAAACACGACAGGATGCAATACGTCTTTTTCTTCATTTAAATATTGGACAAACGCTTCAATTCCGTTGTCGTAATAAAACGTATCATGTGAACCCGTCCGCTCATCGTACAATTCGATTTTTAATCCTTTTAATAAAAATGCGGATTCACGTAAACGCTCGCTAATCGTTTCATAATGAAACGTCGTCGTACTAAAAATCGTCGGATCCGGTTTAAACTGAATTTTCGTCCCTGTCTGTTTTGTTACGCCAATTTTCTCAAGTGTAGTCACCGGCTTTCCACCGTGTTCAAATCGTTGGTAATACACAAAGCCATCGCGTTGAATCGTTACCTCCAACCACTCGGACAGAGCGTTAACGACGGACGCGCCAACACCATGTAAGCCACCGCTTGTTTTATACCCCCCTTGTCCGAATTTCCCACCTGCATGTAGCACAGTTAAAATGACTTCCGGAGTAGGCTTTCCTAGCTTGTGCATCCCGGTAGGCATACCACGTCCTTCATCTTGCACGCTAACACTTTGATCATTATGTATCGTGACAATAATGCGTCTACCATATCCGGCAAGCGCCTCGTCAACCGCATTATCGACAATTTCATATACAAGGTGATGTAAACCGCGACTATCTGTGCTTCCAATATACATGCCTGGTCGCTTACGAACGGCTTCTAACCCTTCTAATACTTGAATCGTGTCTTCGTTATATGTAAGAAGCTGCTTATCCGTCACACTCATTCCCCTTTCACAACAAGAACATTTGTTTCTGTTTTTTCGACTTTTTCTATTTTAACATACATTCGTAAAACGTCCAATGCCAACCCATCCCGCTCATTCCAAGCTGAAGATGATGAAGAAAAAGAACGACCATTACAAAAAGAATGGTCGTTTTTAACGTGTGAGCGCATGTTCTACTTTGATACAGCGATCCATCACAACCGTATACCCTTTTTCTGTCAAGTAACGATACACTTCTTCATCATATATACCTAATTGCGCCCAAAACACGTCCGCATGAATTTGTACAAACTGCTCAGCAATTTCACGCAAATGTTCAGACCGACGAAATACATTCACAATATCTACATGCCCTTCAATATCAGTTAACGTAGCGACAGCTGGGATACCTTCCCATTCTCTAATGAGCGGATTGACTGGGATGATTTCATACCCTGCCTCTCTCATCGCTTTTGCAACCATGTAAGATGTACGTTCTGGACGATTCGATAATCCTACTACAGCAATTCGCTTTGCCTTGTCTAATATTTGTTTAATCTGTTCACGACTTGGATTCATGTGCTCAACCTCCCTATGATAAACTAGTATTTCTTCATGTAAAAAAATAATCCTGCCTTCATTTTTTAAAAAAGCATGTTACAATAAAAGCAGAACCTCAATTCGAAGAGGAAATATTTATGGAGTAAAGGGTGCATACGATGTCCATTTTGCTTATAATTATCGGTTATTTACTTGGATCGATTCCGTTCGCCTTGCTTGTCGGGAAAATTGGATACGGAATTGATATACGTGAGCACGGGAGCGGAAATTTAGGTGGGACAAATACATTTCGCGTGCTCGGAGTAAAAGCGGGACTAATTGTTACAATTGCCGACATCTTAAAAGGGACGTTAGCGGCAAGCTTACCCGTACTGTTTTCTGTAGATATTCATCCCCTTATTACAGGGATGTTTGCTGTGTTTGGTCATACATACCCCGTATTTGCTCAATTTCGTGGTGGGAAAGCGGTCGCTACATCTGGTGGAGTCTTATTGTTCTACTCACCCATGCTTTTCATGACGATGTTAGCCGTCTTTTTCCTCATTCTATATGTATCAAAATACGTCTCGCTTTCATCGATGTTAACAGGGGTATATGCGACCGTATATGCATTTGTTTCGACAGATGATGTGCCTTTGCGCATCGTCGTCACATTATTAACATTGTTCGTATTTTATCGTCATCGAGCAAACGTGAAACGGATTTTAAACAAAACCGAACCGAAAGTGAAGTGGTTGTAACGTGACAACATGTCATTTACCAAAACAATTTGTAACAAAAATGAATGCTTTGCTTCACGATGAAGCGGAGCGTTTTTTTGCGACATACAACGAAGAAAAAGCAAATGGATTGCGCGTCAATTCGTTAAAAATTTCACCATCGACATTTTTACATATCAGTCCATGGAACCTTGAGCCTATTCCTTTTTGTTCAACAGGATTTTATTATCATGATGCGCAGCCAGGGAAACATCCGTACCATGCGGCTGGATTATACTATATTCAAGAACCGAGTGCGATGTTTGTAGCGGAAGTGCTTGCCCCATCCCCAGGAGAACGAGTTCTTGATTTATGCGCGGCTCCAGGAGGAAAAACGACACAAATCGCAGCAATGATGAATAACGAAGGATTTTTATTGGCAAATGAAATTCATCCGAAACGTGTGAAAGCTCTATCAGAAAATATCGAACGGCTCGGAATTACAAACACCATCGTGACAAATGAAACGCCTGAAAAACTATCGGAAACATTTGAAGGTTTTTTCGATAAAATTTTAGTTGATGCCCCTTGTTCCGGAGAAGGAATGTTTCGAAAAGATGAAGAAGCGATCTCATTTTGGAGCTTAGATCATGTTCAAAAATGCACCCAAGCGCAACGACATATTTTATCATGCGCCTATCACATGTTACACGAAGGAGGGATACTCGTTTATTCGACGTGCACATTTTCCCCAGAAGAAAATGAACAAATGATTGATTGGTTTTTAGCGACTTATGATGATATGGAGTTAATTCCGATTCAAAAAGAACACGGCGTCCAATCAGGTGTTGTTGATTGGACAAGCACAAACAATGAACAAATAGCACATACAGCAAGGTTATGGCCCCATCATCTAAAAGGAGAAGGACATTTCGTCGCAAAAATGCGCAAACGTGGAGAAACAAAACGATGGAACGGAAAATTTATGACTCCTAACGTATCTAAAGCGATGTGGCGTGATTATGAGACGTTTTCCAACAATACGATACAAACAACAATAAAAGGAACGATGTACACGTTCGGCACACACTTATTTGCGCTTCCACATCTTTGCCCGCGATTAGATGGTTTAAAAGTCGTTCGTCCTGGGCTTCATATTGGTGAATGGAAAAAAAACCGATTTGAACCTAATCATGCTTTAGCTATGGCATTAACACCACAACAAGTACAAGCTTATGTTTCTCTCACTTTTGAAGAAAGTATCCGATATATGAAGGGGGAAACATTACAAACTAACGAAGACCGTGGATGGGTATTGATGACTATTGACGGGTACTCGCTCGGTTGGGGAAAAGAAGTAAAAGGAATTGTAAAAAACTTTTACCCTAAAGGGTTACGAATCAAGTAGGATGCCCCTCGTTAAAAGGGACATCCTTTATTTTGTGATCGTAACTGTAAAAGTAATATCATCTTTACTCAAGTCGAACGTTTTCACTTTTAACACAAACCCTTTTTTAATCTGAATGTCGCTTACGACGATGTAAATGCGCTCTTGTTTAGCATCCACTTTCACCCAATCCGGCAAAGAAGCATGTTTATCTATATACGCTAAAACATACGGTACAGGTAAACGAAGTTGGCCGAACGTCATCATTGGCTGAGCAAGCACAATATGTCCATGCTCATCGACAACCGGATCAAATGCCATTGTTAAATCTACAGGCCTCCCAAATACCGGGATTACACTTTTTATATACAGCCGATCAGCCAGTTGAACATCGTAAGATAATTGACCTTTTTTTTCATGTTTCTGAATGTATGCATTCACTAACGTATTAAGATGTTGTTTCGATGTTTGAACAGTAAATGTTGGACCTTCTCCTTCAATGCTTGGAATACTTGGGGAAGAAGATGGCTGAAACATATAAAAAAATAACAAAGCGATGAGCAAACCATTTATTCCTAACAAACCAAAAAACAAATGTTTCCATTTTACTTTTACGGTCTTCACTGTTCATTCTCCTTTAGCCATTCAACATGTTTTTGTAAATATGTGTATATACGTTGCGCCATTCGCTCATAACCGCGCGCGTTTGGATGAAACTGATCGTCATACAATACGTCGTCACGCCCTTCAAACAAGTCTGCAATAGGAACGAATAACGCATAATCATAGCGCGAAACGACTTGTTTACTCCCTTCATTCCACATGTGTATGATGTCATCCATTTCCGGTATATTTGGAAATGCTGAGGAAAACGGATTGTATAATCCGATAAGCACAATGTAAGCATCTTCATTCATATGACGAAGAAGTTGCAATTGCTCATGAAGTCGGGAAGCAAATGCCTCCTGCTCTTTTACAAATAAATCGTATGTCAAAGTTAAAAAATGTGAGCGAGCAACTTTCATGATATCATTTCCACCAATCGTAATAAAAATAAGATCCGCTTGTCGAATAAATGGTTCATTATTTATAATTACATCTGCCAGTTGTGTACTACGCAATCCTCGCTTCCCGAAGTTGTTCACAAATACTTCATTTATATCTTCTCGCTCTTCCATATATCGCTTTATTAGCGTGACATATCCATCTTGATCATCGCCTACCCCTTCTGTCAATGAATCACCTAACGCTACTATATGCAAATTACGAGGTAGCGGCTGTTGGACACTTTCCTCTGTCCGCTGTAAAGTTTCTTCTTTCACTGTCTGTATAGAAGAGCATCCAGCCAAACAGAAACAAAAGAGCAAAAGGAGAAACTTGTTCATACGCTTCATCTCCTCCCCATAAAAGAAAAGACAAAAATGACTAGATCATCATTTTTGTCTGTATCTCCTATTGTAACATGTCAATATGTTTTAAAATTTCTTCGTAAGGTACGTCATTTAATCCGCTATAATACTTCACAATCGTTCCGTTTTGGTCAACAAGATAAAAGTCTGTACCGTGAATGACTTGATCTCCTTCTTGCGGCTTCTTTACAACAGTTTTAAAGTTTTTTTGGGCAAAACGCTCGATCTCTTCCTGTGTGTACCCTGTAAGTAAATGCCATTTATTCTCATCCGCTTGAAACTTTTCAATATATGTTTTTAACGCTTCCGGTGTATCGTTTTCGGGATCTACACTAAATGAAACAAAATGGACATCAATCCCTTTTTCTTGCGCCATCTTTTGTAGCTTCGCCATATTAGCCGTCATCGGTGGACAAACATCAGCGCATCGTGTAAAAATGAAATCAGCTATCCACACTTTTCCCTTTAAATCAGCTAGACCGAATGTTTGACCATTTTGATCGGTGAACGTAAAGTCTTCAATTGGCCAGTTTTTTGCATCTGGAATCGATTGTTGGCAAGCAACGAGAACAGATAGTAATACAACAAACAGCCATAAACGTTTCAACTTTTGCTTCCCTCCCTACTCCGTATAATACATAAATCCTATCGCCCCTGGCCCTGTATGCGTTGAAATGATCGGGGTAGTGTATACAATCTCAGTTTGCGTCCATCCTGTTGCTTCTGCGATCGACTGTTTTAATCGTTCGCTCAAATCAAGTGCGTCTGCATGAGCAATCCCTACTGCTCGAATTGTTTTTCCTTTCGTATGCTCCACAAATTGATTTGTTAAATACTTGACGATTTGAGACTGGCTACGAACTTTTGTGACAGGAGTATATACACCGTCTTCTAACGAAGCGATCGGTTTAATGTTCAGTAGCGAACCGATCATTGCTTTTCCCCGTCCGATCCGTCCACCTTTCACGAGATTTTCGAGCGTATCGACAACGACAAACAAATGCGTATTCGCACGGATCGCATCAAGACGTGAAACGATTTCGGCCACCGTTTTTCCTTCAGCAGCCATTTTTGCCGCTTCTAACACTTGAAAGCTAAGCGCAAGAGAAATGAAACGAGAATCGATGACTGTAACGTTGGCTTTTGTCATGGCCGCTGCACTTTCCGCAGAACGTACCGTTCCGCTCATTCCCCCGGTCATGTGAATCGAAATCACGTCATATCCTGCTTCTCCTAGCTTGTCATACACTTCTAAAAACTGTCCTGCAGACGGTTGTGAGCTTTTCGGTAGCTCATTCGCTTGCTTCATTTCTTCAATAAATTTTTGAGGAGTTAAGTCAATGCCATCTAAGTATGTTTTTCCGTCAATGGAGATAGATAATGGAACAACATGAATGCCCCATGCCTCAATCGTTTCTTTCGATAAGTCTACCGTTGAATCTGTTACAATCTTCACTTTACTCATTTTTTCACTTCCTGTATTTCATTCTAAAATTGTGTACGGTGAAATTATATAATAAAACCCCATGATATGTCGTCGGTTTCATAAAATTTTTTGCAAAAAAGAGCTGATTTGCACTTTAGCAAATCAGCTCATGCGTTGTTTTTTAAAATTTCAGATTTAAATATTTGTTCGTATACCGGCCACTTCAACACGCGTTTTAAATACTCTTTAAACGAGTATATCTTTTTCGACTTCTCACTCGCATACACTTGTGCAATAAATGTTTGCAACCTAACTTTTACAATAAATTGATAAGGGTTATCGTCCTCCAGTACCGGAATTTCGATAATTTTTACTTTTTGCCCATCTACGTTTTTGAACTCTAGGCTTTTGAATAACAAAATATCAATCCTCTTTTTTGACCGATTTACTTATATTATACACGATTTTTATGCCGAAGTATGTCACATTTCGTCACTCATTTATAAAAAATTTTTGTCAAATCAACAAATGAAATAAACTGCTGTCTTTATTGACTTCTATAAATGGAAATCCTTTTTTCTTCATTCGCTCAACAAGTGGACTGTAATCTTCACGACACTTTAATTCAATGCCAACGAGAGCGGGACCGCTATCTTTATTATTTTTTTTCGTATATTCAAAAAGTGTAATGTCATCTGTTGGTCCTAACACTTCATCAAGAAATTCACGTAAAGCTCCGGCACGTTGCGGAAAATTGACAATAAAATAATGTTGAAGCCCTTCATAAATCATAGATCGTTCTTTAATTTCTTGCATGCGCCCGATATCGTTGTTTCCTCCGCTAATAATACAAACAACCGTTTTACCACGAATGTGATCTTTATATAAGTCAAGCGCAGCAACTGGCAACGCTCCAGCAGGTTCTACAACGATCGCATTCTCGTTATAAAGTTGCAAAATTGTTGTGCACACTTTTCCTTCAGGAACGACTACAATATCGTCAACGAGCTCTTTCGCTAACGTAAATGTCTTTTCACCCACGCGCTTGACTGCTGCACCATCTACAAACGGATCAATCTCACTTAAAGTAATCACTTCGTTTGCTTCAAATGATTTCTTCATTGATGGTGCCCCTTCAGGTTCAATTCCAATCAGTTTTGTGGCAGGGGAAATGCTTTTCATGTACGTGCCTACACCAGAAATGAGTCCTCCTCCACCAATGCTTGCGAACACATAATCAATAGCTTCTTCACAATCATTTAACATTTCAACTCCAACCGTTCCTTGACCAGCGATAACAGCTTCATCATCAAATGGATGGATAAACGTTCGCTGCTCTTTTTTAGCGCAAATAAGCGCTTGCTCGTAAGAGTCGTCAAATGTATCACCAACTAAAATAATATCAACAAACTCCCTCCCAAAAAATTGAACTTGTGATACTTTTTGTCTCGGAGTTGTAGAAGGCATATAAATTTTCCCATGCACCCCAAGCGCTCGGCACGAATAAGCTACCCCTTGCGCATGATTGCCCGCACTTGCACAAACAACTCCATTTTTCTTTTCTTCTTCACATAAACTTTTCATTCGGTAATAGGCTCCTCGAATTTTAAACGATCGAACGACTTGTAAATCTTCCCGTTTAAAATATACGTGGCAATCGTAACGCTCTGAAAGCAATTCATTTTTTTGTAGAGGAGTATGGTATACGACGTCTTTTAATGTTTGATAAGCAATTAAAATATCTTCTACATATACACCATGTTTTCGTTTTACTTGTTGTTCCATTTTCTCGTTTCCTTTCCGTTTGTAATTTCGTTGTCAAAATTATGTTATTCTAAAATATATCATATTTTCGAATAAAGAAAAGTAAATTTTCTAAAAATTATCCGAAAAAATAAAGCTCGCTTGTTATTTGCGAGCTATTCGTTCATATATGCAAAATGTATGTGGGTAGCGATTTTTTTCATCTTGTACGCCAGGCTGTACCGAGCAGAGCTCCCATTGCTGTTCATCAATGTGTGGAAAAAATGTATCCCCATGAAACGTTGCATCAATATGCGTAACGTACAATCGATCAGCTATCGGCATCGCTTGTTCAAATACTTGTGCCCCCCCTATAACGAATACATGACCGTATTGTTGTTCGACTTGCTTTATGCCATCAATGGAGTGAATAACTTGACAACGAGAGATGTTCAAGACGGACTTGTCGCGTGTAAGTATGATATTCGTTCTTCCTGGCAAGGGGCGACCGATTGATTCAAATGTTTTTCTTCCCATCACAATCGGATGTCCCATCGTTACTCGCTTAAAATAAGCTAAATCAGCTGGTAAATGCCAAGGCAACGTATTGTTATAACCGATCACTCGATTTCGATCCATGGCCACAATAATAGAAATCAATCGACTCACTTCCTTATATAGACACGTCCGCTTTAATATGCGGATGCGGGTCATAATCAACGATTTCAAAATCTTCAAAACGATACTCAAAAATGGAAGAAGGCTTTCGTTTGATGATTAGTTTTGGAAGCGGGCGCGGCTCCCTCGTTAATTGCAATTTCGCTTGTTCAATATGGTTCATGTATAAATGGACATCGCCGCCAGTAAAAATAAGTTCTTTTGGCTCCAAATCGCATTGTTGGGCAACCATATGTGTAAGTAATGCATAGCTTGCAATATTGAACGGAAGACCTAAAAACGTATCGACAGAGCGCTGTTGCCACATACATGATAACGTCCCGTTTTCTACATAAAACTGAAAAGCATAGTGACAAGGAGGCAACTTCATGCGATTTAATTCCCCTACATTCCATGCATTGACTAAAAGTCGGCGGGAATTCGGGTTTGTTTTTATTTGTTCAATCACTTCACTAATTTGATCAATTGTTCGACCATCGGCCCCTTTCCATGAACGCCATTGCGCGCCATATACCGGTCCTAAATCCCCGTTTTCATCTGCCCATTCGTCCCAAATCGTTACACCATTTTCTTTTAAATAACGAATATTTGTATCTCCACTCAAAAACCAAAGCAATTCGTGGATGATCGAACGAATATGTAATTTTTTTGTCGTAAGCAAAGGAAAACCTTCGCGTAAATCAAATCGTAATTGACGTCCGAATACGGAAATCGTCCCCGTTCCTGTGCGATCGTCCTTATACACCCCGTTTTGTAAAATATCTTCAAGTAATTGTAAATATTGCTTCATAACACCCTCACCTTCTTTTATATACTGTCATTTATTATGACATAAAGCATACAACTAGGAAAGAAAAAACCGTAGGACAATCCTACGGCTAACAAATACGTGGTAACATTAATCCTGTTAATCGATATAATCGTCTTGTTGTCCCGAGCGGCGTCCGCAATAAAAGCTGACCTTTATTTGTTGCCCGAACAGTTCCAATCACAGCAGCATCTTTTCCCTCTGGTTGCGAACGGAGCGCATCAAGCACCGCTTGTTCATCTTCTTTTGGAACGATCATGACTACTTTTCCCTCATTGGCTAAGTAAAGAGGATCAAAACCAAGTAATTCACATGCCCCTTTGACTTCTCTCTTCACTGGGATACATTCTTCCTCTAATTCAATCGTTACACCGAAATCTTCACAAATTTCTACAAGAGTGGTCGCTAGCCCACCGCGCGTTGGATCGCGCATCAGTCGAATGCGCTGACTTGCCTCTAAAGCTTTTGCGACGAGTGGATACAATGAAGTACAGTCGCTCTCAATCGTTGATACAAGCCCTAATTCTCCTCGTGCAACTAATACAGCTACACCATGATCTCCAACCGAACCACTGACAATAACCGAGTCCCCTTCATCCATGTTCCGTTCAAGCGGGTGCGAAATAATGCCAATTCCTGTTGTATTAATATATAATCCATCTGCACTTCCACGTTCAACAACTTTTGTATCCCCTGCAACAATTGCTACATTTGTTTTTTTCGCTTCTTCTGCCATCGATTGAACGACTGTTTTTAAATGACGAATAGGAAACCCCTCTTCAATAATAAAGCTACACGTTAATACTTTTGGGATCGCCCCAACAACTGCTAAATCGTTTATTGTTCCAGCTACCGCTAACTTTCCGATATTTCCACCCGGAAAGAAAATTGGCTTGATGACAAAACTATCCGTTGTCACAGCGAGCTCATGTGTCCCTAACGCAAACGTAGCGGCATCAAACTTTGCATGACGCTCATTACGAAACGTAGAAACAAAAACATCTGTAATTAGTTTGTGAGCTAACTCCCCACCATCCCCATGCGCAAGCGTTATTCGCTCCATTCGTTACTCCTCCCTCATATATTGATAATAAGCTGCACAACTACCTTCCGACGATACCATACATGGACCAATTGGATTGAGGGGTGTACATGCTCTCCCAAACAACGCACATTGAGGTGGATCAATGAGACCACGAATCACTTCACCACATCGACATTTTGTTCGACGTGGTTCACGTGTTGGAATAGGAAATTTCACCTTAGCGTTAAACTGATTATACTCACTCTTAAAATCCATTCCACTATCAAAAATGACACCGATGCCACGCCACGCCTCGTCACATAATGTAAAGTAATGATTCATCCAATATTTTGCCTGCACATTTCCTTGTTCAGTCACAACACTTTTGTAATCATTTAATACAACAGCGCGTTGTTCAAGCGATAGCAGCAACAAATGACGAAGAGCACTTAACATATCAAGCGCTTCAAACCCGCTAATGACTGCAGGCATATTGTATTCTGTTGCTAAAAATTCAAAATGCTTTCTCCCCATTACCATCGATACGTGTCCAGGGAGTAAAAATCCATCTAATGCCACTTCTCCGTCATGAAGCAACTGGCGTAAAATCGGTTCCACTAGCTTCGTGGACATCCACATAGAAAAATTTCTTACTTGTTTCTCTTCCGCTTCTTTTACAGCTGCAGCTAAAATCGGAATCGTCGTTTCAAACCCTATGCCTAAAAAAATAACTTCTTGATGTGGGTGTTGTTCGGCGATGCGAACGGCATCAACAGGAGAATAGACAACTCGTACATCTTTTCCTTCTGTCTTCGCTTGCATCAACGTACCATAAGATCCTGGCACTCGAACCATATCGCCAAATGTACAAATGATTCGATTCACACCATCTGTCAAAGAAATCATTGCATCAATCGTTACTTGATCGGTGACACAAACAGGGCAACCAGGGCCAGAAATAAGACGAACGTATCCTTCAAGCGCTTTTTTCACTCCTGTACGAGCGAGAGCCATTGTATGTGAACCACACACTTCCATGAAGGAAGGTATTCGCCCGAACGTTTGTTGAAACCGATCGGCTAACGTCTTCACTTCCTGTAACAGCGTTTGACTAAGTGTTGAGTGATCCGTCACTTCTA